>CAYZYB010000060.1:0-11661 GCA_964481505.1 uncultured Planctomycetaceae bacterium
ACGGATCGTGTGCCTTTGATTCCCATGTTCCAAAGCAGCTTCCACAGCAACCGCTTGTTGGTTTCCAACAGCATGCGTTTGGCCATTTTTAGCGAGTAGATCATTTAAGGTACAACCTGTGTGCTGAGTCAGAACAAATCTGTCCGAAGGCAATTCTGCCCGCGATTTTCTGCCGACGGACAGAGCAGCCCGCCGCTTCCACATTATTGACGCCTACCATTCAAATTCCCACCGCCTGTCGCAATTAGCTGGGCAAGGACGCGGAATTACTGTTGAAATTCCGATTGCAGAGTAAACAGTCGCTGATTGCCACATGATGCTTCGGGATGGGTGTATTCACGAATGGTTTTAAGTCTGCACGGCGTGGGAGTCATTTTCATCCGGAAGGAGCTTTTGCGACTGGAAGAGTTTCTGCGTCAGGCATTCTGCATCGAAGATCTTTCGATCGCTCCGCCCATTCTGGATGGCTACACCTAAAAGCTTAAACAGAATCCCGAAATCTATGAACGTACCGCTTCGGAATGTCATCCTGGATTCGGTTTGTCTACGAGCTCGACGGAGTTTACCATGAGTAAAAGAAATGCAGGCTACGCTGATGAATCAGACGGGATTTTGGGGGAGAGATGTCGTGTTTCCATGGGGTAAGCCATCAAAAAGCAAGTTCGCTGCTGAGTTATCTAAAGCCATCGGAGACGTAACTGGCGGGCGCGTTTACAAATACGATGCGGAGAATTTCCGACTGCTGTGCGAAGATGGCGACGGCGAAGTGAATCTGTCGAACATGTACCAGGAGCACTGCGCTTTGCCGCGAGCAGAAAGACCCGGCAACCTGCTGCGGCTGGCATCTGTGTTTGGGAGTTCTGTCGAAGACCTGCCAGCAACTTTTGAGGAAGCGAAATCCAATCTGCGACCGAAAATCTGGAGCCGCGCCGGTTTCGAATCGATGGAACTCCAGCGACAACTGGAAGGTGGAAAAGTTCCCGATCTTCCGTTGTATCCACTTGGCTCACACCTCTATTCGTCGCTGGTGTACGACACAGAAAACGCAATGCGTTCCGTATCGTCCGAAGACCTCGAACAGTGGAACACCACATACTACCAAGCGCTGGAAGTTGCATGTGAACGCCTCGACGAAACGACGATGGCCATGGTCAGGATCGGCGACGGATTCCATTCGTCTGCTTCCGGTGACAACTATGATTCCTCACGAATCCTGCTGGTCGGCCGACGGGAGTTTGATGTCGACGGCGAACACATCGGCATCGTGTCTCACAGAGATGTGATGTACGTCGCCGGAAGCAATGATGAAGTGTCGCTGAAAATCATGTTTGAAATGACGGCAACAGACATGGAGGAGCAGCCTCGGCCACTTTCACCGCTTCCACTGCGATTCGTTGATGGCCAATGGGAAGACTGGGCTCCTCCCCAAAACCATGTGCTCAGGCATTTGTACGACGATCTCGAACTACGCTTTCTCGCAGGACTCTACACCGACCAAAAACAACTCCTGGACGCGGTCTTCAACAAGCGAGCGATGGATCTGTTTGTCGCCAGTTTTTCGGCGATCAGGGAAGAGGATTCGGAAAGGCTGTATTCCTACAGCGTGTGGAGTCGCGGCGTCGATTCACTTCTGCCACGAACGCAGTACATCGTACTCGTAGACGAATCCGGCGTTCTTGCCTCCGGCGAATGGGAGCATGTCAGAGAACTGACTGACGGTCTGCTGGTAGAAGATGATTCGTACTACCCAATACGATACCGCGTTAAAACGTTTCCCACCGAAGAACAGATCGCAGCAATCGGAACAGCAGAACCATTTCGTAACCAGAATGAGTGATGGTTGTTGCGGTAGATTCTCGCTGATCCTGATTTTCCTCGACCCGCATTTATCCCGCCGCAAACCATGCGTGTACCGGCCTGACGTAGCCCGTTTTGTTAATTGGAACATACGTCAACATTCTCTCTCGAAACAGACCTTTTTGTCGAGGTAAGCAGCCTCGCGCGTGGTCGACGAGAACCTTCGGCATGGCTCGGTAGCGGAAGTAAACAGGGAGGCGGCAGCGCATTGGACGTTCTGTACGGCGGAAGCGGAGATGATCTGCTGTTCGGTATGCAGTGAAACGATCGCCTGAAAACCGCATATCAATGTAGCTGAGCTGGGCGATGCAGTATCACAGCATGTCTGTCATTTCGATTTCGTTACCGCGTCGGGAGCTCCAGGCACGCAGCTTCGATTTCGCTGCGGACCAGTAGCTTGTTGCCGTAGAGGCAGAGCGTATTCCAGCAGACTCCGTCGACTGTGTGTACTCGGCCAAGTTCACGGCAGCTATCGGCCGCTGCGTCGAAGGCGTAGAGTTCACCGGATTCGCTGTTGACCAGCAACTGCCCGGCGACCAGCAGCATTTGACCGTGACCGAAGTGGCCCCGATGTTTCCAGAGGCGTTCGCCATCAGACAGTCGCACGCATTCAAGAAAACCATTCGACAAAGAGTAGGCGTGACCTTCGTGGATCACGGGGCTCATCAACTTTGTTTTTAGTGACTTGCTGTTGAACCACTTTGATTCAGGAACTAACTTGCCATCGTTGCTGGTGAGTTCAATGAGACGTCCTCCGCCATCGTGGTATCCCTTGGATGTCAACACACTGTTGGCGGACACCACCGTTAATTGCGAGGTGTTGGCTTCTCCGCCCGTATTGCCCGGCCGGGAATACTCCCAAAGTTGTTCTCCGGTCCGTGGGTTGAAACCCATTGCCAGGCTTTCCCCGGTCATCAGGATTTGCTCGACTCCGGCAATCGTGGCGAGTGTCGGGGAGCCGTACGCGATCATCTCGCTGCCTCCTTTCCACCGTAACTCTCCAGAGACTCGATCGAACGCAAGCAGTGTGGAAATCGGGCCGCCATTTGGGCCACCACCAGGAAGAATTATCAGATCTTCAAAGATCAGCGGTGAGCCGGAACGTCCCCATTCCAGCCGTGAATTCCCTTCGAAGTGTACTGTTTGCCCATCGCGATCGACGTCGGTTGCGACCTCAAGCCCCAGCAGTTCGTTGAGGTCAACTTCCCATTCCACGTTTCCATCTGCACCGTTCAGGCAAACCAGATGCCCCACTGCGCCTACACTGTAGACTCGCCCTTCGTGGATTGTCGGCGTTGCTCGCGGTCCGATGCGACCGAGGTTCAACTTGTCGCGGTGCCGAACTGGATGCTGATGCATCCATTGCAGTGATCCGTCTTCTATGTTGTAGCAGCTCACACATTCCTGTGCCTGGCGTTGTTCCATAGTGACCGCAAACCCGTTCCGGGCAACGAACCCGGACCAGCCCAGACCAATCGGCTGTTTCCAGAGAACCTTTGCCTTTGCCAGAGCCGCACCATCAATCTCGATCCCGGTCGTAATCGTGGAGTCCTGATTCGGGCCGAGGAACCGCGAAAAATCGTGCGGTGTCTCGGTCAACAGATCGACATCGCCGGAGCTGGCGGCGTCCGCAGCGGCAGGAGCTTCAGGCTTACTCGACCAGATGGGATCGAACCTCTGAATAGTGACATCGCCCCCCAGAACCGGACGCAGGACTTTCGTGGCAACAAACGGTGCGGCGATCATGGCAATGCTGGCGACGAGTTTCACGAGTAGTTTCCAGCGGCTGAAAACCAAAATCCACCCCACCCACAAAATGAGCACGACGGCGCCACTGGCAACACTTGCCACGGTGATGATGTCCAGGCCGACAGCAAATCGGTCATCAATTTCACTGGCAAAATAGAACGCGAGGAAGACGCCACTGATAAACAGAAACGTGAGGATCAGCATCATCGACGGAAATCGTGGCCCAGCTGGCTGCGCAGTTTGTTCAGGGGCAGATTCCTGCACTTCAGTTTTCGTTTCTTCAGCTGTCATTAAATTGCCTGGATTGAATAGAACGATTTCGATGTTCTCATGTGCAACGAAACGTTCTCGTGTTCTGCTGCGTGAATCATTCATCGCAACATCGGAAACCTGGTCCTGCGACATGTACGCAGGTCCGTTCGTTGTCGTTGTAGTAATCTTAGGTCGTCTCGCACAATTTTAAGCCGCCCGGGCGATCGATTGCTGCGAAGCCTGGCTACTTATTATTCGCTGTTATGCGAAAGGGCATTATTCACTCTTGTCGTCTTCGCCGGTGATTTCGGTCATTTTGAGCTGTTTCATTTTGCGATACAGATTCGATCGATGCAGACCGAGTAGTTTTGCGGCGTCGGTCATGTTTTCGCCCACCTGCTTGATACTGCGACGAATGAACTCCTTTTGAAACTCTCGCGTGGCTGCGTCGAGCCCAAGGTCCAGGGGGAGCTGCTGACTGCTTTCCTGTTCCGGGCTGAGGATGAAGGCAAGGTCATCGGCGTCGATACGATCGTTCGCCGCGAGAAACGCAACGCGTTCCATGAGGTTTCGGAGTTCTCGGATGTTGCCGGGCCACGCGTGAGCCTGCAGGCGACGTCTCGCATCCGGTGACAGTGCCATGTCCGGTCGCCGAGCCTGTGCGGAAAAGCGTTTCAGGAAATGTTCCGCAAGCAGGAGTATATCTTCGGGGCGATCTCGCAGCGGTGGAAGATCGAGCGTGACGACACTGAGCCTGTAGTAGAGGTCTTCACGGAATGTTTTGTCGCGGACGGATTCTGCAAGGTTCGAATTCGTTGCCGCGACAATCCTGACATTGACCGGGATGGTTTCTGATCCTCCAACACGCGTGATAATTTTTTGTTCGAGGACACGAAGCAGTTTTGCCTGACCGCCGAGACTCATGTCGCCAATTTCGTCCAGAAAAAGCGTCCCGCCGTCGGCCAGTTCGAATTTTCCCTGCCGGCTGTCGCGTGCATCCGTAAAGGCGCCCTGTTCGTGGCCGAATAATTCACTTTCCAGAAGACTCTCAGCGATGGCAGCACAGTTCACAGCGACAAACGGACTATTCGCTCGCGGGCCGTCAAAGTGGATCGCATTCGCAACGACTTCCTTGCCAGTTCCACTTTCTCCCAGCACCAACACTGGCAAATCCGTGGCCGCCAATCTGCTGACGGTGTCTCGCAACGCTGTGACGGCCGAGCTTGTCCCGACAATCTCCACCTGACTCGCAAATTTCTCAGCCAACTGATCGCGACTTCGATTCAATAAGCTGAGTTCGCGCAGATTGCGGACCGCGACAGCGGCCTGAGTGCCCAGTTGCTGCAGGCATTCGACATCATCATCCGTGAAAGCACCGCCCGAGTTTCGATTGATGCCTTCAAAGGCACCGACGATTTCTCCGTCAGCATCGCGAAGCGGCACACAGACCAGGTTGCGAGTTTTATAGCCGCTTTTGCGATCCACTTCCTGATTGAAACGTGGGTCTTCGTAAGCGTTGTCGACCACGATGGCGACACCGCTTCGCAACGTTTCACCAACAATTCCCTGTTTGGCCGGAAGTCGCAGCGAACCATTCTTGACGCCGAGAGCCGGACGAGCTTCCACTTCGTTACGTTCTCGATCCCACAGGAAGATGCTGCTGCGATCGCAGTCCAGCAGTCGCGTTGCTTCTTCGGCAATGAGGTCGAGCAGCGGAGCTGTTTCTTCTGTTGCTGACAACCGTGAAGCGATGTCGAGTGTCGACTTCAGCCGATCGATGCGGCGATTCGAATCCAGTTGTTGTTCAGCAAGCTGCAGCGACAAAGCCAGCGACCGCGCAACAACCAGTCCCGACGGTAGTAAGTCGGGAGATGCGTTCCTTGTGGCCGCAACAAGGAGATCGCCCGTGCCGGTTTTTCCTTCTAACGGCAAACACACAGCCGTCCACCCACCATCGACTTCAAGCAGTCCGGCGGCTTCGCGTTCAAGCGATTCGTCCCAGATCGGGTTCAGCGATTTTCCAAGCGTGTGGCGACCGTGCTCCGCGACGGCTTCCCACATTGGACCAGGCACCCGCTTGAGCACAGCAATCCACTGCACGGCGAGCTCCGCGGCAATTTCGGAAAGTTCGCTGGCCAGGAATTCACCGATTGATTTCACTTTAATGGCGTTGGCCATCTGTCGACCACAGAGCTGCAATAAAACGCCACAACTCTCGTTGGCCGTTCCAGCGAATCCCTCGTTTGCTCGTACCCACTTTGCCTCAGACAATGCTCACATCCTAATACGGGAGGCCACGGCCCATTCGCGCTACCGCTTGGTATCTTTGAAAGATGCACGCACAGCAGGCGGAATTACCCAGTCAGACTCAGGCTGAAAAGAAAGCTTCTGACATCAAAACGCCACACTGAAGCGCCATCGAGATGACACAGGCGGAAGGGTAAGGTGCTGCCGCGGAATGTCAATTCGAAAACTAGAGAGAATTCTGGATTCAATCTGACGTCGATAAGACTGCGGAAGATGAACATAAAGGTGGCGCAGCTTCTACTCCTGAAACTGCTCTCGAATGGCTTCCATTCGAGCGCGATTGACGCCGAGATCGGAATGGCCAACACGAGATGCCGAACGAAAATGAATGAGTTGGTCGTCAGCATGCACCAGGAATTCGACATCATCTACGTAGCGAAAAATACGGCTGCGAAATTCCGCGTGCAGATACCTCTCCTCTTCGACGACAATGTTGCTGCCCGTCATCGACCTTACGATCGACTTTAACTTCGTGACAGCATCCTTTGCTGGTCCGGAAAATGTAAACGGCTGGATTTTGTGAACGTCGTCAGTTGCTGTGCTCGAAACGCAATTCGGGCTTGCGGGGGCTGGCGTCAGCTGACCGTTTTTTATTCCGAGATTGTTGGGCCGCGGAGTCATCGCACTGAACGCAAACATGCCAAGCGCGCCGATCACACCAACAGCGACTGCTCCCAGGGCCACATTTATCATCATGTGCATTCGTCGCCTCATTGCTTCCTCGGTTTCAACAGATGGAAAGGCATGCTGTATCGCTGGGAGGTCGGCGCAATGTCGTTGACTTCCAGGCACAGCGGGTTTTAGGCTCCGTCAACCGACTTTCCACTCGTAATTCGCAGGACACAACGCTTCCTCGTCGTCCGACTGCGACCGCGACTGCCACTGCACAACGTCTCGCAGTCGTGCTGCCGCGTCTTCCGGTGCTGTTGTGATAATGTCCATGCCGGACAGTAATTCGAAGCCAGCGAAATGGGAAGTTCGCGGCATGAGGTCCAGCATCCATGGAAATTGCCCCGGCCGACCAACAGGAGGCACCGTTAGGAGCAGATTAAACGCAACTTCGCCGTGGATGGTGCGAAGAGCGCGTACAACGCTTAAGACGCGAGCGGCAAGTTGCCCGACCTGGCCGCTGCTCAATGTTCCGAAATCATGGAGAGACGCTTGTTCTGCAACGATAGGGCAGAAGCGAACATGCCATGCCACTCGACTTGCAAACGGGCAGCAAACCACAAGCCCCTCGTCAGTATTCAGAATGCGATTGCCATCTGAAATTTCCTGCTCAAGCCATAGCTGAAACGGGGGACGTGGCATGTGGAGTTTTTCGAAATCCTCCTCCGTGAGTGCACGCATTTCTGCGACGCGATTCTTAAAACAACTTGCAATAATCTGCGAATGACAGTGAGCCAATGACGCCCCTGCCATTGCTCCTTCGTTTCGAAAAATGTTTATGGCTTTGATTTCCGGCAGCTCTGTGAGGGTACGGTAACGCAGTTGCCATGCTGTCAGGACGCGAGCCACTTCAGTCACGGAGAATTCAGCGAGAGAAGTGCGGCTGTCCGGACATTCGATCACGACTTCGTGAACACCGTTGGCTGGCTTTTCGGATTTGGACTCCGAGGGACTGGCCGTGGTCACTGTCGGCTGGACAACGGCTGGATATCGGTTCGGGACGACACGTAACAACCAGCCGGGCTGGTTAGGATTAGAGTCCGTCCGCCGCAGGGCAAGGGATTCGTTCGGCGTATCGTGCTCATGACCTTCCAGAAACGGATCATAAGTTTCCGTCTGTGGCGTATTCGCGTCGCGAGCTTGAATCGGACGATGGGAACGATTGGCTGCAACGATGACTTCGCGACCCGTGAGGCTGTCGACGCGCAGCGTGGGAAGCATGTCTGGAATGGGCGGAGGGTCAGCCAACGTCAGTCCTTGACTACAGGATTCGTCAAAGTGCCAATGCCTGCAATGGAGATCGAAACCGAATCGCCATTCTTCAGCGTGAAGTTGTCATCGGGAACGATGCCTGTGCCAGTCATCAGAAATGCCCCGTTGGGGAATTCACTTTCGCGGTACAGCCACATCGCGAGATCGTCGACGGTGCGATGCAGTTGCCCGAGATTTGTTGTCCCCTTGAAAACTTCACTGCCGCCACGTTCGATAATAAGCTCAATCGAAGTGCCTTCCAGATCCAGTGGCCCGTCTGCAAGCTGAACGCAGGGACCGAGCCCGGCACATTGTCGATAGACTTTTGCCTGCGGCAGATACAGAGGATTTTCGCCTTCGATATCGCGAGCCGACATGTCGTTGCCGATGGTGTAGCCCACGATTTTTCCGGCCGGGTTGATGGCCAGCGTGAACTCCGGTTCCGGTACAGACCACTTGCTGTCACTTCGGACACGGACTGGCTGGCCAGGCCCGGACACGCGCGACGGTGTTCCCTTCATGAACAACTCGGGCCGATCCGCATCGTAGACGTTATCGTAATGGGAAGCTCCACTTTCGGATTCTTCCATGCGAGCCACCTGGCTGCGTTTGTAGGTAACGCCCGCCGCCCAGACTTCCTGCTGGTCGATTGGAGGCAGGATTTCGACGTCTGCGAGAGGCAGCAGAGGAGTGTCCGGGCGGAGCAGGAATCTTGCCAGCCCCGCCGGGTCGTCCGAATGCAGGACGTCGCACAGGGAATGGCAGTCGTTGACCTGCGTCAGGTCGAGAGGTTGAACTGCTTCGGGCAGGACGCTGGCAACTCCAAGGTTACCGTCGGCAGTACGGATCTTTGCAAGTTTCACGTTTCGGTCTCACTTTGAATTCTGGATGTTCGTCTTCAGCAGGAAAGATCGGTCGCCTACGAGCTGAAGTGTCTGGCGTCGGTTGATGCGGCTCGACGAGCGGTAGGAATCGACTCTTGCTGTGGTGTCGATTGTATATGGATTGTTTTAGAACAACAGGCCCTGGGATTCGAGCACGGCGTACGCAATAAAGACAACGTAAAGGCCGCACATTACGTACGCTTTGTTTCGTGTAATCTGTCGGTTCTGCCACATGATTGCCAGGTTAATCACGGTCAGTGCGACAAGCAAAATTCGAAGACCCACCAGTCCGGCAATTGGTTCACCGTCCTGCATTAATGTCACTGGTTGCCAACCCGTCAGATACGAATTCAAAAGCAACGGAATGGACAGGCAGATGCAGATGTCAAAAATGTTTGATCCGAATGCATTCGACACGGCTCCCGAATCGTCGCCACGCCGGGCAGCTCCAACCGCCAGAAAAGTATCCGGCACAGACGAAGCTGCCGCCGCCATAATGACCGCCACGAAGAACGGGTTGACTTCAAGTACGCGGGCTGTTGCGATCGTGGCGTCGACCAGAAAGTAACATGCGATCGCAGCCAAAATCGTCGAAACAGCGATGATCACCCAGACCGATGTTTTGTTGAGCGCGACGTCGATGTATCCAAAGAAGACCCCCGACGAATCTTCCAGGTCGTCTTCTTCATCACGAAGGCCATTCTCCTGGAAAAGCGTTTGAGCCTTCATGATTTGCGCTGCAGAAGCTCGTACCCCAAGCTCGTTTAACCCAGCCTGCACCGTCGCGGCGTTTTGTTCGGCTCCGTGCTCCTCGAAATATGGACGGAACGCAGCAGACCGTTTTTGGAAGCTCTTTGCCGCTCCGTACAGCTGCGCGATGTAAATGCAATACAGGCCAATGAACACCACGGCCATCCACCACATCATGGTGTCCTGATACAGGAATACGATCAGCAAAATTTCGCAACACACAAACCAGATTCCGTCGCGAGAAATGACTTCGTCGTCGACGTCGATCGTCGGTCGCTCTTTGCGCGTGTAGGAAATCACCAAAGCGCAAAACGCGGGGATGAGGATCATGTTGTAAACGGCACTGCCAGCACACGTGGCAATGGTCGAACCGTAACCTTCTGCGCCAGCGAGTTCGCGGGCGGCGGCGTCATCAGCTCCACTACCAACGGCAGAAACCGCGACGAGTACGAAAAAGATCCCGCTGAACAATTCGGGCATCGATCCGGCGATCGCATCAAGGGTGGCTCCACGAACAGAACCCGGCAACTTAAAGCTGGTGCCAAGCCATTGAGCGGCATCAGCAAACGGATCGCATGCCTGCCAGATGACGACAGAAATCAATGCGACCTGTGACAACAGAAACGGAATCGCCAATGCCGAGCCATTGCTGCTGCCGCCCATGCCCCATAGCACACAAAACGCGAGTAGAATCAGGAACGAAATGATCAATCCAGTCCGATCCGGCCCATCGTCGTCGTCAGCGTCTGCTGGTGATTGAGATTCAGTGTTCATGAAGGTTCCGTACGGATCACGATAGCAGGCAGGCCACAGAGGTCCACTTCAGAAGGTCGCTATGACAGAATCGGCAACACGCTCGAAGAACCGTGCTGCACTTCGCGAGTCACGATCGAACCAATCAGCGTCGTCCCCGTGCAATCTCGAACTTCCACTTCAGCCGTTGTCCCGCTGAGGCGAGGGTTTCCGTCGAACACAACGATGCGGTCACATTCGGAGCGCCCCATCAACTGCGTGGCCAGCGGATCGCCGGGCACTGTCATGGCGTCTCCACGGGCAGCTCTCTTCTCAGACGTCTTGCTGGGTCCTTCAATAAAAACGGAAACTCTTCTCCCGATAAACTCGGCATTGTCTTCTTCGCTGACTGCATTTTGTACATCCAGCATTTCGTTGTTGCGGCGTTTCTTGATGTCTTCCGGAATGTCATCGGGCAACAACTGTTCTGCCTTCGTGCCGCCACGTTCACTGTATTTGAAGATAAAGCTGTTCTTGAAACGGTACTCTCGAATCGCGTCAAGACTCCGCTGATGAGCTTCTTCGGTTTCGCCGCTGAATCCCACGATGAAGTCGCTTGATACACTGCAACCCGGAATCGTCTCGTTAATCCGCTGCATCATTTCCCGATAGTCTTCGGTCGTGTATCCGCGCTTCATCAATTTAAGCTGCTCGTCACAGCCATGCTGCAACGGCACATGTAGATACTTAACCGCCTTCGGTAGATCGCGCACGGCCTGCAGCAAGTCGTCGGTCATATCTTTGGGATAGCTGGTCACGAAACGAATGCGGTCGATCCCCTCGACGTCGTTGATCGCGTACATCAGATCGGAAAGGCGATGCAGCTTGCCGTCTTCCGTATGTTTGTAACTGTTGACTGTTTGCCCGAGCATGCAGATTTCTTTGACGCCCTGTTCCGCCAATACGCGAACTTCGCTAAGGATCTCCGACGGTGCCCGACTTTGTTCCGGACCTCGAGTCGCCGGGACGACACAATAGGTGCAGAATTTATCACAGCCGATCATGATGCGAACAAACGCCTGATACGGCGTCGGACGCATCTCCGGATCTCGCAGCGGGTCATAGCTCTGAAAACTGCCGGAGACTTCTTTGACGCTGCCGTCGCGACGTCCCAGGCTGACGGCTTTTTGCCTGATGCGATCCGGAGACT
>CAYZYB010000061.1:0-11640 GCA_964481505.1 uncultured Planctomycetaceae bacterium
GTACTGCAACTTCGGTTGCCATCGATGGAGGCCCCGTCTTCGACAATTGTAACGTCAGGGATCACCTTCACATCAATGCAGTCGGATCTGACCTGCCGGGAAAAACGGAACTGCCCCTGGAACTGCTTCAGAAGTCCAGTGTCTGCCCGGACTTTCCAGAACAGGCGGTGTTGGAAGGAGAATGCCAGCGATTGACACCAGAACACATCGGACCGTCGATCACGGACATCGCAGCCGCTCCATCTGATTCCGCACACCTGCGAACAGAACGCACAGTCTTTGATTCGACCGGTTTTGCCCTAGAAGACTACATTGCGACGCAGTTGGCATTGTCGTGGGCAGAGAAGCTGCGAATCGGCCAGACAATCGAATTAGCTGCAAGCGTCGACGACCCATGGAATCCATACGCCACGGTCTCGTCGCAACTCATCGCAGGAGCGACATAAGATGCCAGAACTGTTTTCCAACGGAATCCAAATAAACACTGACACTCAGCACTTTGGCGCGTTGCGAGAGTCGCAGGACATACTGCTGGATCCGGACCAACTCCGACAGCGCATGGACGATGATGGCTATCTGTTTTTTCGCGGCATGCTGGACAGCTCAGAAGTACTGGCCGCGCGTGAGGAAATCCTGCTGAAGTTTGCCGTCATCGGTGAAGTTGATGCAAAGCACCCCATCGATGATGCGATCCATTCGCGTTCCGATGCCATCGGCATGGTCAATTTGCGAGCCTTCACACAAAGCGTTCGTGATGGTCTTGCCTATCGAAGGATCATAGATCACCCCCGCATTCTGTCGTTTTATGCAGATCTGCTCGGCGGCCCGGCACGCAGCTACGACTTCCGTTGGCCACGCTTCGTGAGACCTGGTGAAGGATGCGGAATTCACTGTGACGGACCATATATGAACCGCGGCACTGATCGAGTCTTCTCCAGTTGGATTCCGCTTGGTCGAGTCAAACGCGAAGAAGGAGCACTCATGATCCTTGAAAAAGGTGACCACCACGACCAGCTTCTGCAAAACTACTTCGCAAAGGATGCAGACAAAGACAATATTGAATGGCTGAGCACGAATCCGGTTGCACTGCAGAAGAAATTCGGGACACGGTGGCTATCCGCTGATTTCGAACCGGGAGACGTGCTTTGCTTCACAATGCAAACTGTTCACGGAGCACTCGACAATCTGTCTCCTGTCGGGCGGTGTCGACTTTCGTCCGACTCTCGCTATCAACTCGTCAGCGAACCGATGGATGAACGTTGGAATGGAAGTCGCCCTGAAGCTCACGGCTACGACAAAGTATTCTTCCCTGGTCTCGGACAATGGAAAAACAAGGAGTTCAAAGACGAGTGGAAACCGGTTGATGAATACGGTCGGCTTCAACTGAATGTGGGAGCTGATTGATGGATTTTTCGTGGAATGAAGACATCCTGGCAGAAGCCGAACGCGTCGCTCAGTTCGCTCAAACCGAACTGAACGGCGACACTCACGCAAACGATCGTAACTGTGAGTTTGATCGTAAGAACTGGCAGCGCTGTGCGGATTTCGGCATCATGGGATGGTCGGTTCCCAAGAGTTTTGGCGGTGCCGGCTATGACGCCCGGACCACCGTACGACTGCTTGAAGCATTCGGCTATGGTTGCGACGACAGTGGCCTGGCCTTCGCCATTAATTCACAAATGTGGAGCGTTCAGCCTGCGATTTTGAAGTTTGGTAGTGAGGATCAGATTCGAAAATTCATGCCGCCTTTGTTGAACGGTCGGTGCGGCGCCTTCGGCATCACAGAAGCGGATTCCGGTTCCGATACATTCGCCTTGAAAGCCACTGCCAAGCGCGTCGACGGCGGCTACGTGCTGAACGGCACAAAAAAGTACGTAACTCTGGCACCGGAAGCCGACATCGCGGTAATGTTCGCGAATTCGAACCCCGCCGTCGGCCGCTGGGGTGTCACGGCATTCATCGTCGAACGAGGCGCTGAGGGATTTCGGACCACGGCGACCCAGCCAAAGATGGGACTGCGATCAACACCAATCGGGGACATGATCTTTGAAGACTGCTTTGTGCCCGAATCACAGCGGCTCGGCCCGGAAGGCGCTGGCAACAGTATTTTCACGACCGCGATGAATTCCGAACGTGGCTACATCTTTGCCAGTCAACTCGGAGCCATGGAGCGGCAACTTGATCAGTCGATCGAATACGTCAAACAACGTCGACAGTTCGGCGAACCGGTCAGCAAGAACCAGGCGGTCTCACATCGCATTTCCGACATGAAGCTGCGGCATGAGCTGGCGCGGCTGATTCTGTACAAGGTCGCGTGGCTGGATGATCAGGGACAACCGGCATCGATGGCCGCGTCGCTCGCGAAACTACATCTAAGTGAAATGTTCGTCGAATCGAGCCTGGACGCCATTCGAAATCATGGTGCTCGCGGTTACATGTCAGAATTCGGCGTCGAACGTGATCTCCGAGACAGCGTCGGAGGACTGATCTATTCCGGCACCTCCGACATTCAACGAAACATCATTGCCAGCCTGCTGGGGCTCTAAACAACGACTGCCAACATCGTGCTTCAACTGCTTTCACAGATTATCGAACAATCCGCAAATCGGACTCCGCAGAATGTGGCGTTCCGTTGTCGCGAGCGTTCTTTGACCTACGCCGAACTCAACGAACAGGCGTTGCACCTTGCTGCGTTGCTTCAGAAATCTGGAGTCCAACCCGGTGATCGTGTCGCCATCTACATGCCTAAAGCCATAGAGATGGCTGTCAGTGTCTACGGCTGTCTGAAGGCAGGTGCGATCTACGTCCCGATTGACTCAACTTTACCAGCGAGCCGCCTGAAGTATGTGTTGGATGACGCCGGAGTCGTAGCGATTCTCACACTGGAACGGCAAAAAAAGCAACTCGACGAAGTCTGGTCGGCGCTGGAATGCAAACCGCGAGTCGTAGTGGGTCTCTTATCGACAGGCAGCATCGACGCCGAGGTCATCCCGTGGGACAGCGTCGACGCACGCTACAAATTCACTCCTCCTGCTCTCTCAGAAAATGATCCGGCCTACATCATTTACACATCTGGCTCCACCGGTGAGCCCAAAGGGATTCTGCATAGTCATGCCAGCAGTCTGGCTTACGCTCGGCTAGCGGCGACAACTTATGAGCTCAGGGCGTCGGACACATTGGGAAACTTCGCGCCGCTGCATTTCGATCAGTCCACGTTTGAATTTTTCTCCGGACCGCTGGCGGGCGCAACGACCGTACTGATACCCGAAGAACACATGCGATTCCCGGCCAGCCTGGCAAAGCTGATCGATGACGAACAACTCACAATATGGTACTCGGTCCCATTCGCGCTGGTTCAATTACTACTGCGAGGAGCATTGGAAACCCGTGATTTATCGTCGCTGCGATGGGTGTTGTACGGTGGAGAACCGTTTCCAGTTGGGCATCTAAGAGAGCTCATGAAACGTCTTCCGGCGGCGACATTCAGCAATGTCTACGGCCCCGCTGAAGTTAATCAGTGTACCTATTTCAATCTTACGCAGCCGCCCGAAGATTCCAACGCGTCAATCCCGATCGGTCAAATCTGGGCGGAGACAACAGGGTTGATTGTCGATGAAACCGATATGCCCGTGGCAACTGGCGACATCGGCGAACTACTAGTCAATAGCTCGACCACAATGCAGGGCTATTGGAATCGACCTGAACTCACAGCACGCGCGCTGGTCCAACTTACGCACGACGGCAATCGCCTGCAGTTCTTTCGCACCGGTGATCTTGTCCGCGAACTGGAAGATGGCAATCTTGAGTTCCATGGTCGCAGTGATCGGCAGGTGAAGATTCGCGGCAACCGGGTGGAGCTGGATGAAATCGAAGCTGTCATCCTGCAGCTACCAGGCGTTCTGAACGCGGCTGCCTTTGCACAGCCTGATGCGGCCACAAACGACCGACGGATTATTCTGGCCATCATACCTTCGGCAAACATGGAATTCAGTACTGATCAAATTCAGTCTGAAGCTCGTAAGCGCCTCCCGACTTACGCTGTACCATCGGAAGTCATCATGACCGACAACTTTCCGCAGACCACCAGCAGCAAGACAGATTACATTGCGTTGGAAAGTCAATTCACCGTCGAAACCGCAGGAGGCGTTGTATGACTTTCGCGCGAGTGCCGGAAACCGAAGTCATCATGGAAGAGGCCGATTCTGTATCGGCATTCTTCGACGCTGGCCGACACGGTGGCCCGTTAGCGCCGATCTACCAGTTCGGTTGTCGAGCACTCAGCCAACTGCTGCCCCAAAATAGCGTTGTACTGGACATCGGCTGCGGCCCGGCTCAGTTTTTGACCCGCCTACTGCAATATCGTCCGGACCTGAAGGGAATCGGCGCGGATTTGTCACAACGAATGCTGGACACGGCGGGCGACCTTGCCGAAGACTGCGGTGTCGCATCACGCATCAAATTCGTAAAGACAGATTTTGCCAACGTCGATCAGACTGTGTCCGACAGAGTGGACGGTATCGTCTGTATGTCGGCGCTGCATCACTGCCCGGATTTCGATTCACTGTTGGCAACGCTTTCTGCCATCAAACGACTCAGTGATCGCCAATCCTGTGCGATCTGGCTGTTTGATCTCGTACGCCCGGAAATCGGAAATCTCTGCGAATTGATTCCGAGAACGCACGAAGTCTCTGCTGGTGAACTTCTGCCCGCGCCATTCAAACTTGACTGGGTGAATTCCCTGAAAGCAGGCTGGACGTTTGATGAATTTAGAACGGCTCTAGCTTCGGCGGACCTTTCACTGAAAAGCACGACTGCCAACTACAGCCAACTCCATTGGTGCGGCTCGCCACAGACCGACAAAGACGCTCTGCAAACCAACGATCTTTTCGCGCCCGTTGAAGCGAGTAAGGCCAACGAATTAGCGACTGCCCTGGGATTCGAATCACTGCAATGAACAACGAGGAAACCATGGAAGACATTTTGATTGACTACATCAAACGCGAATTTCTGCG
Source organism: uncultured Planctomycetaceae bacterium (assembly GCA_964481505.1). Taxonomy (GTDB): domain Bacteria; phylum Planctomycetota; class Planctomycetia; order Planctomycetales; family Planctomycetaceae; genus Fuerstiella. The sequence goes on from CAYZYB010000061.1 coordinate 5,013, forward strand.
AGACGACGCCTCAACGGAACTCGACGCAGAAACCGATCTCCTTGTATCGGGCCTGCTGGACTCACTGGCCGTGATGCGGCTTGTTGCATTCATTGAGTCAAACAAAAACATCACGATAGCTCCCCAGGACGTCACGATTGAGCACTTCGCCACGATCAATGACATCTGCAGCTACGTATCAAACAAGAGTACAAGTCCTTCGTAACGCACGATCGCTGCCTGACGTTATGCCCACACGCTCCACCTCAACACAGAAACGATCCACCAGCCCCGCAGCTGATGTGGCAGGCAGCGCTGTCGAGTCCCATGATCGTTCGAATCTAAGCCAGGGCCAGTCGATGATCTGGACAGGCCAGCAGTTGTTTCCGGATTCGCCTCAGTACAACATGGCGTTCCTGTTTTCCATTGAAGGCTGCCTTGATCCGGTTCGTTTCGAAGATGCTTTTCGTCGTCTTGTCGCAGAATGTGACACGCTGCGAACAATTTTCGAATCCAACAACAGCGTGCCACGCCAGCGAGTGATGGACGAACCACCGGCGGGGATGGAATTCATCGACCTGTCCCATGATGTCGACGCGCGCAGCACCGTCTTCAAAACAGTCACCGAACGTGTTCAGCGGCTCTTCGATCTGCGAAAGTGCCTCTTCGACTGCGTACTTTTCAAATGTGGCTCGAACAACTTCTCGTGGTATCTGAACCAGCATCATCTAATCACGGACGCTTCATCACTCAGGCTGCTCTATCTGCAAATGCAGGAACTCTACGCTGATGTCGACGCCGTCAGCGGAGACTCCAGCGGTACGTTTCTTGAATACGTTGCGTTTGAACAGACGAACCGTTCTTCAACGGCCTTTCAGCAATCGAAAAAGTACTGGGCAGACAGGAATGCCACGGCAGGAGAGTCGCCAACTTCATTCTATGGAAAGCAAAACACCGGACAGCAACCACGAGCGGAGAGGATCCAGTGCAAACTCGGCGCTGAACGTTCCATGAAGCTTCGCGAGATTTCGCAGACAGAAGGCATCAAATCGCTGTTCGCAGATCTTTCACTTTTCAATGTTGTTGCAACGGTCCTGTTTGCGTACCTGTTTCGAATCAGCGGCAGAAAAACGCTGAGTATTACGACGCCAACACACAACCGGCAGTCACCTCGGTTTCGCAACACGATTGGGGCGTGCCTGGAGTTTTATCCACTGACAGCGTCGACACGAACCGACGCTTCATTTCGAGATTCGTATTTGGAGGTCGCTGAAAATTCGCTGACGATGCTGCGGCATATCTCTCCCGGCGCCAGCGAAGCGACGGCCACAGCGAATTCAGAAGTCCTACTCAACTATATCAAAGGCTCGTACCCGGATTTCCAGGGATTCACAACGCATGCCGAATGGATACACAGTGGCTATATCGATCCGAACCACGCCATGCGTATTCAGGTGTCCGATTTCGATGACTCCGGAACCATCGACATTGCCTTCGACCTGAATTGCGATGTCTTTGACAATGAACTGCGCAAAACGGTCTGCGAACAGTTTCTCACCGTGGTCGATGCATTCATTGAGAATCAGAATCAGCCGATTGAATCCGTCGAGCTGATGTCAGATGCTGATTGTCAAAAACACCTGGTCGACCTGAACGCAACAGCCGAGAAATCACTGTCGCAACAGACAATCCTGCAGATGATTCAGGCGAGTGTGACTGCGTACCCGAATGACACAGCAGTCGTTTGCGGCGACACGAGATTGACGTACCAGGCTCTTGAGAAACAATCGAATACCGTTGCCAGCGTGCTTCGGCAACATGGAGCTGTGCGGAACGCTCGAGTTGCAGTATGTATGCCGCGAAGTGTGGACACACTGATCGCCATCCTCGCAACCCTCAAAGCAGGCGCTGCGTACGTCCCTGTGGATCCGTATTTCCCGGTAGAGCGAATTGCCGACGTTCTTGAGGATTCTCGAGCGACCGTGGTTCTGACTCAATCAGCTTTTGCCAGTCGCCTGGCGACATCCGCAACCGTTCTTTGCGTCGACGAAGTCCTCCAGAAACCTTCGATCAATTCCGAGGACACTCCTGTTCACCACGCCGCAGGCCAATCCGACCCGGCCTACATGATTTACACATCGGGTTCGACCGGCAAACCCAAAGGCGTCGTCGTGTCGCATGGAGCATTGGCCAACTACATCGGCTGGGCACGCAACCTCTATTGCGGAAGGCAACGACTGGCGTTTCCTCTGTTCTCGCCGCTGACCTTCGACCTAACCGTAACATCTGTGTTCGTTCCGCTTGTCGCCGGTGGACAGATCGTTGTCTACCCCGAGCAATCTGAAAATGCTGATCTATCAGTCGTGAACGTGATTGATGACAACCAGGTCGACATCATCAAACTCACTCCCTCGCATCTCGCACTCCTTCAGGGTCGCGACTTCGCAGATTCACGCATCTCTCAAATGATTCTGGGCGGAGAAGAACTGCGATGTGACCTCGCTGAAAGCATTTCGACGCGATTCGGCGGCAGGATTCGCATTCACAACGAATACGGACCAACAGAAGCAACAGTTGGCTGCATTCTGCACACATACGACCCCGCAAATGACAGAGACTCGTCAGTGCCGATCGGTCGGCCTATCGCGAATATGCAGGCGTACGTACTCAACAGCCATCTGAAGGCAGTACCACGTGGAGTCACAGGAGAACTCTATGTCGCCGGCGATGGTCTGGCGAACGGCTATTGGAATCGCCCCGATCTGACAGCAGAGCGATTCATTGAGAACCCGTATCGTCCGGACACATTAATGTACCGGACCGGTGACCTGGCACGTATCAACGAAGCCGGAATTTTCGAGTGCCTGGGACGAGACGACGATCAGGTAAAAATCAACGGAGCGAGAATTGAACTCGGAGAAATAGAAGCGGCGATGACAACGTTGCCGGAAATCAATGCTTGTGTCATTACCGCCGATGACCGAACGACGAAAGACGAACAGGAAGAACTGCATCATTGTACCCGATGCGGTCTGCCGTCGAACTATCCTGGCGTTGAGTTCAATGATCAGCAGGTCTGCAATACGTGCACGACCTTTGATACCTATAAGGGAAGGGCGGAAAAATATTTCCGTTCTATGGACGACCTGCAGAACATTTTCACTGAGTCACGAAAGACGAATACCAGCGAATACGATTGCCTCGCCCTGTTAAGCGGAGGAAAAGACAGCACATACACACTCTGTCGTCTGGTCGACATGGGACTGAAAGTCCTGACATTCACACTCGACAACGGCTACATATCGGAAGAAGCGAAAGCCAACATTCGGGGAGTCGTGAAGAAGCTCAACGTTGAGCATATCTTCGGTTCGACGCCGGCCATGAACGAAATTTTCGTTGACAGCCTGCAACGACATTCCAACGTCTGCCATGGTTGCTTTAAGACGGTCTACACGCTGAGCCTAAAGCTCGCGAAAGAAAAGAAGATTCCGATGATCGTCACGGGGCTCTCTCGGGGACAGCTTTTCGAAACACGATTGCCGGAAGAAGTTTTTACCGACACGGAGTACGACGTCGACCGCATTGACCAGACAATCCTTGACGCAAGAAAAGCGTACCATCGAATTGAAGATGCTGTGTCCCGAAACCTCGATGTTGGGATGTTCAGCGATGATCGCATCTTTGAAGAGATCCAGTTCATTGACTTCTACAGGTATTGCCCGGTCGAACTTGATGAAATGTACGCCTACCTTGACGAACGAGTCTCCTGGATTCGCCCCAGCGATACTGGCCGATCGACAAATTGCCTGATCAACGACGTCGGGATCTTCGTTCACAAACGTGAAAAAGGATTTCACAACTATGCACTTCCGTATGCATGGGACGTTCGAATCGGACACAAAACGCGAGACGCTGCACTGGATGAACTCGACGACGAAATCGATGAGGGAAACGCCCTCCGGATTCTCGGCGAAGTCGGCTACAACCAGTTCGACAGCGCCCCGCCCGCCTCGCGGCGAAAAAGACTCATCGCGTACTACACGGCAGAACGGGAAATACCATCCACTGACCTAAAGGCACGATTAGAAAAACGACTGCCTTCAATCATGGTCCCGTCGATCTTCAAACGCCTTGAAGAGATTCCGTTGACAGCGAATGGAAAGGTTAACCGTAAAGCCCTACCACAACCGGGCGAAACGCGGAAAGCTCTTAACGAAGACTACATTGCTCCGACTAGTCAGCAGGAAAAGGACCTCGCCCGCATCTGGGAAGACGTTTTGCAGGTCGAACGTGTGGGGCTCCACGACAATTTTTTCGACCTCGGAGGCGATTCCATCGCAGCAATACAGGTAATCGCACGGGCTAATCGTGTTGGACTCAACCTGACTCCGATCAATCTCTTCAACACACTCACCGTCAAAAGACTTGCCGCTGTAATTGGAACAACGCCAGCGATCAAACTACCGCAGCAGCCCGTGACAGGCCCGGTAACGTTAAGTCCAGTACAGGAGTGGTTCTTCGAACAGGAACACGAAGACGTAAATCATTGGAATCATCTTGTTCGCTTGAGCGTTCCGAAGGACGTGAATCAAGCTGTTCTGGAAGAATCCATCAACAGCATCATACGACATCACGACGCGCTGCGACTGAAGTTCGTCAACGAAGGCGAGGCATGGTCCGCTACTCTGGACGACGCTGTCGAAGCAACGAAACTGACTGTGCATCGTCTGGAATCGTTGGCCCCTGACCAAATCGACGATCGCATCCACGAAATTGAGGCAACGTTGCAAAGACAGCTGAACATTGCTCAAGGGCGATTGCTTGCGGCCACATTGTTCAGATTCGACGATCGCCGGGCGATTTTGACATTGGCAATCCACCACCTCGTCGTTGATGCCGTATCATGGTCTGTCATCCTGGAAGATCTGGCGACGGCATATCAGCAGCAGACAAACGGAGAGGCAATTAACCTGCCGAACAAAACAACTTCCTTCCAGGCCTGGTCGAATCTGTTGCATGAAGATTCGCAATCCACTGTACGCCGCGAAGAACTCTCATTTTGGGAGAAGTCACTCAAGACTCCGGTCTCAAGCCTTCCGGTCGACCAAGACTTGAACGCAAAAAACACTCAGAAATCGGCGAGCACAATCTCCGTTCAGCCAGGAACTGAGCAGACCTCAACCCTGCTAACCAACATCCCCAAAAACAGTCGTATTTCAGTCCACGAAATGCTCTCAGCTGCTTTGGCGATCACGCTACAAAAGTGGACAAAAAACCATCAAATCCGATTCGATCTCGAAGGACACGGGCGTGAACCGATCGCTTCGGATATGGATACGTCGCGTACGGTCGGTTGGTTTACCAGCATCTATCCGGCCGCATTCACGCTTTCGGAAAACGCAGACCTGAGTACAACACTGGCGTGCGTGAAAGATCACTTACGCAGCATACCGAACCGTGGTATCGGCTATGGGATTTTGCGATATCTGAGCCCGGACGTTGTAGTACGTCAAACACTTGCAGCGTCAACTGCTGACGTCCTGTTCAACTACCTCGGCCGAACAGGCACAAACAAATCCGAAGACTCTCAATTCCGGCAACTCCGACCACTCGAATTGTCTCGTAGTGACTTGACGATCCGACCCTACTTGCTGGAGGTGAATGCAATGGTCACCGACGATGTACTCACGATCGACTGGACATATTGCAACGACATACATTCGAAACGAACGATTCAGAGTGTTGCTGACAGCTACATTGCAAGCTTAAAAACATTGATCACTCATTGCGTATCCTCTGGCCAGGCTGAAAGTTCTGCATCCGACTTTCCATTGGCGAAACTCGACGAACAGAAGCTGAAGAAACTGTCGCGGCTTCTGCAAAAAACGAAATCACACGGCGGGTCAAATCATGAATCTTGACAACGTCGAAGATGTGTACGCCCTCTCGCCAATGCAGGAAGGCATGCTGTTTCATACGATTTCGGAACCGAATTCCGGAGTCTTCGTAGAACAGGTTTGCTGTAAGATCAACGGCGAACTCGACGTCTCTGCGTTTCAGGCGGCGTGGGCTTCTGTGGTTGATCATCACCAGGCACTGCGGACAATCTTTCTATGGGATGGACTCGACGAGCCGCTTCAAATTGTGCGCCAGAAGGTTGACGTTCCGTGGACACAACTTGACTGGACTGACAGCAAAATCGCAGAGCAGGAGGAAAGGTTAGCCATTCTGCTCGCCGAAGATCGAAGATCGGGCTTTGATCTATCAGTGGCACCCATCATGCGGATGACGCTCATTCATGAGGCCGTGAACCAGTGGCGATGGATCTGGAGTTTTCATCACCTGAACTCCGATGGGTGGTCGACGCCTATCATCCTGAATGATTTCTTCACAGCGTACATCGGTCATGTCACGAAAACGACTCCACGTTTCGAATCTAATTTTCAGTACACCGAATACATCGAATGGCTGAATCAGCAGGACACCAAATCCGCAGAAGAATTCTGGCGAAAGAAACTGATTGGTTTCTCCTCACCAACGCAACTGGCCGTATTCGATGAGTCCACGGCAGCCACAAGTGCTGCCCAGCATCTTCAGCAGGTGACGCGCCTACCGCAGGAATCGTCTCAGGCATTGCGTACGTTTGCAC
>CAYZYB010000062.1:0-11627 GCA_964481505.1 uncultured Planctomycetaceae bacterium
GTACAGCATCCGCTCGACCTGCTGAGTCAGCGTTCCAGCATCCTGAAGAGCCTTCTTCGCGGCCAGATTCATCAGTTCAGCATCCGGCATCGTACTCCACAAAAAGTACGACAGCCGAGATGCCATTTCCCAGTCACTGACCGGTCGCTTGAGATCACCTGCCGGTTCCACGAGATACAGGAAGTCCGGACGAATCAGCACGAACGCCAGCGTTTCTCGAATCGCCTCTTCAAACGTCGGAAAATCGCCACGAATCTCTCGATAGAATTCCGCCATGCGACCGACTTCATCGTCGTCAACACTCCGACGATATGCACGCGTCATGAATCGCCGCAACACCTCCGAAATCCAGGCTCGTTCATCCGCCTGGCGTTTTTCGGAATCAAACAGAATTTCGCGGTGCAGAAGCGGTGGCCAGCTTTCGTACAGCGGGCCGTGAAATTCAACCGATTTGATGTTGATGGCTGGCAACGATGGTTCGTCCGGATAGAAACGCTTCTTGCCCTCTTTCTGTTCCGCGGGCAATGCGGAACCATCGTCGTAGCGATTTCGAATTCGCACCACCAGCCCCGGATACTTGCCCTGACCACGAACCGGCATCGGAAAATTCTCCAGACGCCCGCGAAATTCGAACGTCTGCTCTTCAGGCGACGTGATCTCCACAAGATCGAAGTCATTCAACAAAATCTGGGTGTCCGGACGATAGCCAACAGACACCTCCAGCAGCGGAAAGCCGATCTCGGTTTTGAGCTCCGCCGTCAGCGTCACGCGAACAAGAAACTCGCCTGCTTCCGGATAGTCGTCGATCATCGTCGCCAGAAATTCCTGCTGACGCTGTAGTCGATTCGAACGGACCGAAGAACCGTGCCATTTGTCCAGGTTACTTTCCGCAAACGTATAGTCGAACACCCGCGGCGCTTCACCGGAAACAATGACACGGTCGAGTGCTCGGCGAGCGGTCGCGAGATAGTACTCCAGCTGAATGGGCGACATTTGCAACGAACTTCCGTTGTTCGTGAACCCGTCCGCAGAAACCGCATCCGGCGGCAGGTCGCGAACGTAGTCCATTTGCAGCCCCAGCAGATCGGTCATCGTGTGCTGATACTCCACACGATTCAGCCGACGCACAACAACACGGCCGTCGGTTTTCTGCCGAGCAGCAACCGCGCGATCGACTGCCGCACGAATCCACTGAGTCACACGTTGATGATCGTCCGCAGAAAGTCGACGTTCATCTTCCGGCGGCATTTCGCCAGCGTTGATTGCGTTCAACACACCATGCCATCGTTCTGTCGCCGCACGATCGTTCAGCAAATCGGTCGACAGCGTATCCAGCCGCAAATCTGATTCCTGCACTTCTGGGCCGTGGCACTTTCCACAGTGGCGCTTCAAAATCGGCAGCACGTGTTCCGCAAATTCCGACGACGCCCCATCAACTGGCTGCGCGCTGGCAATCGACCACGCGAGGATTACAAGCAGAGACATCCACTGATGAAGCGGGAACATCAACATCCGATCAATCAGTCAGAACAACGAGGCGAGAAGAAGCAGGCGGGACTTTGATTATCCGACAATGAAGTCGGGATGCAAGGTGGTCTATGCGAATGCACTACAGCCGCAAATGGCCAACAAACAACGTTCGGTGCCCCGGAACACCGTATACCGCTAAACTGCGCGTCATCAAAAATCAGCGACAAACAACAGAACAGAGAAAAGACATGGTAAATTGGGACGTCATTGTGATTGGCTCAGGCATCGGCGGCTTAACTGCAGCTGTGGGGCTGTCGAACCTCGGCAAACGCGTGTTGGTTCTCGAACAGCACTACCTGCCCGGCGGCTGGACGCACTCGTTTTCACTTGAAGGTCACAAGTTTAGCCCTGGCGTCCACTATGTCGGCCAGTTGAACGAAGGCGGACGCACGCGAGAGATCTTTGAAGGGCTTGGTGTCGGCGGCGATCTTGAATTTCTTGAGCTACATCCCGACGGCTACGATCACATTGTCTTCAAAGATGAAACATTCGACATCCCCGCGGGACTGGAAAAATACATCGCGCGACTGATCGAACGATTTCCCGACGAACGCAGCGGAATTGTGGGCTACTTCAAATTGATGAAACAGGTCGATCGTGGTCTCACGATGGCGGCTGACATCAAAGGCATCTTCGACAAACTGAAGTTGCTGTTGACCTGCCCCGCCATCGTTTTCAATGGACTCAAACCGGCATCGCAAATCATCGACCGCTTTATCACAGACGCAAAGTTGAAAACGATTCTGGAAGTTCGAGCGGGCGATCACGGCATGAGCCCCGCGCGAGTTCCCTTTGCACTGCACGTAGCCATCGAAGCACATTATTGGAATGGCGGCTGGTATCCCAAAGGCGGCGCCAGCGCCATGCCCAAAGCCCTTATCGGACGATTAAAATGCAACGACGGCGAAATTCGCATGCGGACAACGGTCGACCACATCCTGGTGGACGGCAACGGCGCCGATCGGCGAGCGGTCGGCGTACAGCTGGCAGATGGCAAACAGATTCGCGCCGAAACCGTGCTGTCGAATGCCGATGCGTGGATCACCTATGACAAGCTGATCGATCGAAGGCATCTGTCCGACGCCATTACATCGCGGATTTCGAAGCTGGAACCTTCGATCAGTGCTTTGAGTTTGTTTCTGGCCACCGACCTGGACATCGACGCACTGGGACTGGATTCCGGCAACTACTGGATCATGAACGAAGCCGACGTAGACGCCACCTATCGACTCGCCGAAGACGGCCAGCTGGCGGCCGAAGGAGCGTTCCCTGGCGGATTCCTGACTGTCACAACACGAAAAGACGAAAGCAAGATGCATGATGGCCTGCATACGATGGAAGCATTCGTGTTTGTGTCGTACACAGCCTTCGAACGTTGGAAAGAAAGCGCGACCGGCGATCGTTCGGAAGACTACGAAGCATTCAAGGAGCAACTCACGCAGAGAATGCTGAAGATGATCTCGCGCGTCGTACCCAACATCGAAAACCATCTCAAACTGTGTGAACTCGGCACGCCGCTCACCAACGTCTTCTATTGCAACGGCCACCGCGGCAACATCTATGGCACGGCCAAATCGAAATCGCAAATCGGTGCGGGCGTCCTGCCGATCAAAACAGAAATCACAGGGCTGTACCACTGCGGCCAATCCACAGCTGCTCACGGAGTACTGGGCGCGATGGCAACCGGCGTGATGGCTGCTCAGCAAATCGCAAATTGCCGACACGATGAAGTTCTGGCCTTCGCAGAAGAAGGAAAAATCACACTATCCTGAGCCGCAGGAAATTACGTTAGACAAATCCACCGTCCGACAGTGTCGAACCAGCAGCAGCCGTCTTCGCGTCACGTCTTACTGAAGAAAAAGGGGCGATCTGATGAGTGGAAATCCGTATTCAGAACCTGTCTCAACCGACACTGTACCTCAATCCGGAAAACTACTGCTCTGGGGCTGCGGCGGTATCGTGGGGCTCATAGGAATTGGCATCCTGCTGTTGTTTCTGCTGTTGCCGTTTTCGCGAGGTCGAGGTGCAAGAGGAGCCTCCCGTCGACTGCAATGCAAGAACAACCTCAAACACATTGCGCTGGCCCTCCACAACTACCACGACGTCCACGACGCGTTTCCGCCAGCCTTTACTGTCGACGAAAACGGAAATCGCCTGCATAGCTGGAGGACGCTCATCCTGCCCTACATCGAACAGCAAGCTCTCTACAAACAGATCGATCTTGCGAAGCCATGGGACGACCCGGCAAACCAGTCGGCGTACGAAACGAACATCCTGACCTACCGATGCCCGGCTGCAGACGTTGCTCCTTTCCACGCGACATATCTGGGACTTGTGGGACCGGATCTGTTCTTCAATTCATCGGAATCGAGACAGATCCGAGACATCAAAGACGGAACGTCCAACACGCTGATGGTCGTCGAAGTCGCTCAGCATCAGTCAGTCCATTGGATGTCACCAGAAGATGTCGATGAAGGATTCTTCACCAATATCGCCGAGCAAACCGACTTCTCTCACACGCACGGGTTTCAGGCCGCACTGGCTGACGGCAGTGTACGGTATCTGAGCAAAGACATCGCCGCAGAAACACTTGACGCACTGACAACGGTTGCCGGCGGCGAGGTAATCGGAGAGTATTAGAGTTGCCTGGCCCTTCGATTTCGCCAACGCAGTCGTAGCGCTTCAAACAGCAACAACGGCAGAAAACAGCTTCCCCAGGCAGACGCAGGATAAAGCCAGTCCGATTCGAAGTCGGCCAGCAGCGAAAAGCCACCAACAATTCGCAGCACCACAGCAGAACATAACAAGACGTAGCAGCGCCACATCCAGAGACGATGCACTGCAAACTTTCGCTTCACCGCAGCTCGCCAGCCAAGAGCGACCGTCCACCCTGTTGCGACAGCCAGCGCAGCGAAAGCACATCCGGCAATCAACGCCCCAGCGGCAGAATTCGATTCTGTGTAAAACGCCATCCACAGACCACTGGGCGTCACAACGCCCAACACGCAAAAGACCTGAACTCGCCCCACGACGCGGTGCCATTGGGGAAACCGCATCCGCAATCGATCACTCAACAACAACATCCCAAACAGCAGCGACAACGGTCCGGACACAATGTGAGCGTAAAACGACCACTGATAAGAACCAAAGAAGTACGCTTCCCGCCCCAGCAAAAAATTTGTCTGAAAGTCCGCCGGAAAATAGCCACGGTAACTGACCAGCACCGTCGCTATGGTCTTCAGAATAACCAAACTCATGGCAAGAAGCAGCAATGTGAGTGCCACACTTGATTTCATGATGTGGTGTTACCCCTCAGCCGCCTAAGAAATGACATAATTCGATGCGACCTCTGGCATCAAACGGGAGCAACACTCACTCTTTGATTCGATCTAAACAAAATCCGAAGACAAGTTCGCTGCAAATTTCTTAGAACCGCTTCGTCATATTAGCTGCGTTTGGGCAACAGATCAGAAACCGCCAATTCGGCAGCAGGGATTGCAAGACTGGATACGGATTGATCAGCATTGACGATCGTCCTTCGACGATAATTGTCACCGACAGGTTCTCGATAAACTTCCAGACAGTCGTCCACAAGGTTCAGAATCCAGTACTCCGGAATGCTCTGACGAGCATAAACGATCCGCTTCTCAGTTCGGTCGAAGTCCAGACTCGTCAGACTGACTTCGACAGCAAGTTCAAGCGTCGACGGAATCGCCAGGTCGAGATCATCCACTTCACCAATCGCCAGACCAACATCCGGCTCTGGCTCAGAAGTATCGCCGAGGATCGGAAGTTGCGTGCGCACAATGTAACCCTGGGGAGCGACTCCAAGTAGAGCATATTGAACTCGCAGAATCCCGCTGGCATGCCGTTGGCTCATCGGACTCATGACGTAAATCTCTCCGTCGATCAGCTCGACCTGTTCGTTTCTGAACATACCCGCTTCGTCGGCAGCATGGTACTCCTCATGAGTCCAGCGTTTACGGTGGCCGTCACATTTACGGTAAATCAGGCCGTTGAAGAACCGAACCTTTTCGAGCTGAAGAGCGCCTATTTCGACGAGAGTATCCAATTCGACGGTCGCCCAGCGTTTTGGCTGCGGTTCAATTGTGATGTCAGAAATTGTTGACATAAGACAGCTCCCAAAGCGATTTAACAATCATATCAAACACATCGCCCAAAATCACCTGTCTAATTCAAGCTGCTACACCCTCCATCGCGCTAAGCCAGCGGCAGACCGTCATCCACACTGCAGACTCTGTCATGAAAATCGCATACCGCCTGCGCCGCAGACGACACCCTGTGAACTGCACCGATTGCTTTCACAAATTCGCATGCTGAATAATTTGCAGCCGAGCTATCGTATTCATCAATCCACCTACGGCGCTCTTCCATTCGTGATTCTTTGATCGGCCACACTCCCGGTCGCGGTTTGAGGCGTTGACCGATCCCAATCCGCCAGGGCTTTGCCGTCAATCGGGCGCGGAAACAGTTCTGTTTTTGACACATCAGACGATAGACTGGATCTACACCAAGCGCCCGAAAGACCTTTTCCACTTCCTCAGAGCGAGGATCAAAGGTGTCGTGCATGGCTAAAATGCGAAATCCATTTGGCGTGCGATATACGCGAAGATGCCAATCTAAACGCGAAGCCAAAAACGTATCGATCCGATGCATGACAACGCGTTCTCTCCCGCCACGAACTTTCGCACCCAGCCTTCTTGAGAATTGCACCAGCATTGGTAAACCCGCCACGACCAAGAAGAAGGCAACAACACCAAAAACAGGACTTTCTGTGAAATGTGCCGTGGCTGCAGCGGTCGGAAAGGCGAAGAGAAGACATCCAAACACCAGAGAACAGCTCAGCTCCATGGGCCGAAAATCAACGTCTGCGAAAAACACATCCGGCGTGTTCAAACACTTCGCTCCATAGGAGTTTCGGGTAACGACGCTCTGTTCAAAGCGGTGAACGATTTCTTCACGAATCGGCAGCCCATCTGCGCCGTTATAGCGAACTTTTTGTTCGCGGCGAGGAAGCTCCTTACCACTGACGATCGCGGCAAATGCTTCCTCGACACGTTCATCTGCATGTCGCTGTGCGTCACCCTGACTGGAATCAGACCAGCCAAACCTCCGCACGGTAATCTGTCGGTCAGGAAAACGCTTCTGAATGCGAGCTTCAGCCCAAAACTCAGGAACAATCATATTCAAGCCGCACTACGAGAAATCAGATTGAAAGCTCTCACACACCACCGTCAATTGCCGCATTCAAAGTCGCACTCGGCCGCATAGCTGCTGCCACTTTCTCTTCGGTCGGCTGGTAGTAACCATCAATGTCAATGGAAGCTCCCTGAGCTGCGTTGAGTTCTGCGACGATCTTTGCTTCGTTGTCAGACAGAGTTTTTGCAACGCCCGCGAATTCCGCGGCGAGTTCTGCGTTTTTGTCCTGTGATGCCAATGCCTGAGCCCAGTACAGTGCCAGGTAGAAATGGCTGCCGCGGTTGTCGAGTTCGTTGACTTTGCGCGAGGGCGACTTGTTTTCTGTGAGATATTTGTCGTTGGCAGTGTCCAGGCATTCGGCCACAACTTTGAGTTTGTCGTTGCCCGTTTTTTCTGCCTTGTCTTCCAGTGAAACCGCCAGAGCAAGAAATTCGCCGAGGCTATCCCAGCGTAAGTGGCCTTCTTCGACAAACTGCTGCACGTGCTTGGGAGCTGAACCACCGGCTCCGGTTTCGAACAGCCCACCGCCTGCCAGCAGAGGCACGATCGACAGCATCTTGGCGCTGGTGCCAAGCTCCAGAATGGGAAACAGGTCCGTCAGGTAGTCTCGCAGCACATTGCCGGTGACAGAAATTGTGTCGAGTCCATCTTTGCAGCGTTGGCAACTGACTTTGGTGGCTTCGACCGGTGACAGGATTTCGATATCCAGGCCGTCAGTGTTGTGATCGGGAAGATAGGCGTTCACTTTGGCAATCAGGCTGGCATCGTGAGCGCGATCTTTGTTCAGCCAAAAGATCGTTTTATTACCGGTCGCTCGGGCACGATTGACGGCCAGTTTGACCCAATCACGAATCGGTGCGTCTTTGGTCTGGCACATGCGCCAGATGTCGCCCGCTTCGACGGTGTGCTGCATCAGGACGTTGCCACCGCCATCGATGACCTGCACTGTACCTGCGGCAGAAATTTCGAACGTCTTGTCGTGTGAACCGTATTCTTCGGCCTTCTGAGCCATCAAACCGACGTTGGCGACGTTGCCCATTGTGGTAACATCGAACGCACCGTTTTCTTTGCAGAAGTCGATGGTCGCCTGATACACGCCGGAATAACTGCGGTCAGGAATAACTGCTTTGGTGTCCTGAAGTTTTCCCTGCTCATTCCACATCTGTCCGGACGAACGAATGGCAGCCGGCATCGACGCATCGATGATCACATCGCTGGGTACGTGCAGGTTGGTGATGCCCTTGTCCGAATTCACCATCGCGAGCTCAGGACGATCTTCGTAGACCTTGAGGATGTCATCCAACACCGGCTGGCGTTTTTCCTCCGCGACTTCATCCAGCTTGATGAATAGATCGCCAATGCCATTGTTTGGTTCAAAACCAATCTCATCCAGCAGTTCAGAGTGTTTCTCCAGCGCGGGACCGAAAAACACGCTCACCGCGTGGCCGAAGATGATAGGGTCGGAAACCTTCATCATCGTGGCCTTCATGTGCAGAGAAAACAGCACCTTTTGTTCTTTCGCATCCGCGATTTCCTTTTCCAGAAACGCTCGCAACGCCGTACACGACATCCGTGACGAATCAATCACTTCGCCCGCCTGCAGCGCGAGGCCTTCTTTGAGAGTCGTCGTGCTTCCATCAACACCAACATGCTCGATTTTGACTTCGCCCGCTTCAGCCATCGTGTGCGACAACTCGCTGCCGCAGAAATCGTCGCCCGGCATCGAAGCAACGTGAGTCTTCGAGTCTTTGCTCCACTCACCCATCGAATGCGGATTCGCTTTGGCATAGGCCTTTACCGGTGCGGCAACGCGACGATCACTGTTGCCTTCTCGCAAAACCGGATTAACGGCGCTTCCGAGAACCTTGGCGTAGCGAGCTCGCGTGTCTTTTTCTTCGTCAGCCTCGGGGTCTTCGGGAAAATCAGGAATCGCGTAGCCGTTGTCCTGCAGTTCCTGAATCGCTTCCTGCAGCTGCGGGATCGATGCACTGATGTTAGGCAGTTTGATTATGTTGGCCGCCGGTGTTTTGGCGAGAGCTCCAAGCGCCGACAGAGCATCGTCATGCTTTTGGTCGGCAGGAAGCTTGTCCGCGAAGTTCGCCAGGACTCGCCCCGCCAAAGAAATGTCCTGCAGGTCAAACGTGATGCCGGAAGATTTCGTGAATGCTCGAATGATGGGCAGCAACGAACGTGTTGCCAAAGCAGGAGCTTCATCGGTAAGTGTGTAGACGATTGTGTTTTCGTTGGACATGCTGAATTGCTGAATGAAATGTTCAAAGATCAGAAATCGCCGATCAAAGGCGTGCAGGCGTTATACCGAATCCAAAACAGTCGAACCATCGGTTCTGGCCGTGAATGAACAGTTTTCCGATGCGCACACCGTTTTCCTCGGACTTCGTTCCAACTCCCGGTCGACATCCGGTAGTGGTGGCTTCCAGCCGCCGCATGCATCCTTCCCGACTCTGATGGCGGCTGGAAGCCACCACTACAGTGTTAAGAGCGGATTTGGGGATGGAATCTACTCTGGCACCCCAAACGCGTCAGCCAGGCACGCCAGTTGGAACGATTCTTCCGGACCATTTTCGCGAAGATGTCTCAACATCGCTTCAGCCAGATTCGGAGACTCCACCTTCAGTTGCTGGCGCGTTGTTTCGTCAGCGTGTCGCAGCATCTTTTCGACCATCTGATGACGACGATATTCAGGGCTCTTCTGCAGCAACTCAGCGTGCAGCCGCTGGATTTCTTTCAGGCAGTCAGGTAGGGCCGGTTCCTACCGGCCAATCGCTGTGGCTTCGGTTGCGAAGGCCGGTGGGAACCGGCCCTACGCTGCTTCTTCCCGTCTTCAACTACGATGTCATCCCAAAGGCCTCCAAAAGACAGGCAAGTTGAAAGGATTCTTCCGGACCGTTGTCCTGCAGGTAGTCCATCGTCGCCTGCCATAAATCGGGCGTTGCCGTTTGCAACTGCTGCCGTGTTGTTTCGTCGGCGTGGCGGAGCATGTTGTGCAGCATCTGATGACGTCGGTACTCGGGACTTTTTTTCACCAGCTCAGACTGCATTCGCAGGAGTTCGCGATGGCAGTCGCGGCACAATCGTCTGGCGGTTTCGGGGCTGGCGACGGCTACTAAGCTGGGTTGGCTGTGATAGATTTGATCGGAAGCCTGGCAGGCGGTGATCAATGGACGCCAGTCCTGAGCTGCCGGCGTTTGCCATGTGTTGTCATTCTTGAAAGGTGCATAGTTCTGCTCGTAACGAACTCGACCATAGCGACCCGGATGCCAACAGTTGTCTTCCACAACGTATCGAAACTGCACGATGCGCACGAATTGCTCACCGAACAAATCGGTTTCGTGCCTTTCCGTGATGCGAACGTCGAGCCAATCCATCTCTTCACATCATTCCGATACCACAAACGCTGATTTCATTCCCGGCAGCTCCAGTTCCTCGTGCATCGATTCCCAGTTCTCTTCGCTGTTGAACAGCCACACTGTGCGAGTCCGCCGGTTGCGTTTGGGAGGCTCAGGAACTGGCGCGATACCGTCAGTAAAAATAATCAGCCCATCATAGCTGCGGTATTCATCAAGGTAATCCATCAAAGGTTGAAAACACGTTCCACCACGCCCGTCGATACGAAGTTCGGCGCGGGCTCTGCGCAGTGTCAGAGGTTGTTCGTTGCGTACATTCGTGTCGAACCAAATCACGTCGATGGATTCGATACCGTATTTAAACAAACGATTCACAATGGAAAACGCGTTCTGAACATCTTTGGTGCTCACAGAACCGCTGACATCAACTGCAAACAGAATGCGGGTCGTGAAGTCTCGACGACTGCCCATGTACTCGAAGCCGTAGCGTCGGCTCGGTTTCATGCGAGTTAACCGGCGACTGGTCGAAAGCACGGTCGCGCGGAAGGCAGTGAGAACTCGACGATAATCCAGCTTCGGTTTGCGGCTGGCCAGAATCAATTCACGAGCATTACCCGCAATGCTGCCCCAGGTGTTCGACGATTCGATATCGGTGATGACATCGTTGAGTTGTTCGCAGAAGAGCTGATCGTAATCCCATTCAATCGCGTTCTGAGCTCCCACGAGTTCAGTCGTGCAGAATTGCTGCAAGGACAGCATCTGTTTGGACGGCTGTGAGGAGTTACTGATAGCATTCGATGGGTTGCCAACCTCTGTCAAAGCGTTTTGCGCTGTCCCGTGCGAAGCACCTCCGTCACAACTTCCTTTGCAGGCCGCCTTGCCGCATTTTTGACAGCCGGACGAAGTCGATCCGTCGCACTCACCTGCTCCATCGCATTCGCCCTGTTCAGCATCACAGTTGGAATCGGCTTCGCTGTCAGCATCTTCGGTTTCGTTGCCCTCGGCATCGCAGCTCTCAATATTGGACAGTTGGTCCTCCGTGGTACCGGGCAAATTCGGGAGACCGCACAACAGATTGTAATAGTATTCGAAGTGCCGACGATCGTGTTTGCGGTCGCCGAACTTTTCGCGTGCGGACGGCATCGGCAGCGACGTCTGAATGCACTCAGTAATCGCGATGTTGCTGGCTCCCCACGCAAATTCAGCGCTCGGCTTGCGACGTTCGTACGGATGTTTCAGTACGATACGAAGTGCTTCAAACTTCATCACGTCCTGAAGTGTTCGGTTGTCGAGCGTCTCCAGAAACGCTTCGTTGAATTCGATTCGGCCTCGCCCCGTGCGGATAGATTCGATCTGCGGATTGTGGACCACTTTGTGCGTCATCCACGACGCAAACAACAACGGCTCAGACAAAAACCACTTCTGGGTAATATCAGTGATGCGCTGCATCTGGTTTTGGAAAGCCGCCATGCTAGACTTGTGCCGCTGCTGAGTCTCATAAATGTTTCGCCG
>CAYZYB010000063.1:0-11511 GCA_964481505.1 uncultured Planctomycetaceae bacterium
TCAGATTTTTGAACGACGGACACTTTCGACGTAAGAAGGGGCATCCTGCCTCGGTTCAATGTGTCGATTGCAGGTCCGTCTGCCGATGTGTTGGGTCAGACCGACAGGATTCCCCTTTCTGCTCATCGAATCAGACTTCGACATTTGCCGGCGTTTCCCGGATTCAGATTCCTGTCTGAAGTTTTTGTTTGGTTTGCGGTGTGCTAATCGCGTCTGCCCGAAGTGTGGGCGCAAGAATTCGTTCTATCGTCAGCGCAGAAAGCGGTCTTTCATGTGCAGCTGCGGACGACATCAGATCTATCCAATGGTCGGGACAGTTTTTGAAAATTCTTCGTTGCCTCTTCTGTCCTGGTTCCGAGTGATTCATGCATTCTTTGAAAATGACGGTCTAACCGGAAAAGAGATTCAACGCATACTCAACGTGACGTACCCCACCGCCTGGAGAATGCGGAAGAAGCTACTACCTCTGCTGAATACGTTTCGGACGAATGCTAAGCGCCAGGACTTCGAAGTTTTTCTGGTTTTCTGTTGCACAGGACGATGATCTCGTCGTTACCGAAGCGGAGCCGAGCTGACGTATGTTTGCTGCGGTGTACCGCTCGCCAATCAGCCATGTTGTCGCAAGTTCAGCAGTCGGATTTCTTCTTGGACTTGGTCCTTGATTTCCGGGTTCGTGAACAGTCGAAGTTCGAGTGCCTGATTCAGCTGTTTGATCGCGATGGTAAGACATCGTTTGCGGCTGTCATCCGGCCATGTCGCGTGTCGGCCCAGACAAAGAAGGACGTGTGCGGCGGCACGAATTTCATCGCAGTGATCTGTGATGTCCAGCGTGAGTGTCAGTTCAACTTGTTCGGCCAGTTGTGTGCTTTTGAAGAACGACTCGTACCAGTTACACGCTGGATCGTTGGCCCATGGTTCAGGTCCCCAGTGTCCCACACTTCGAAGATAGCACAGTTTGCCAGTGCTACGCACGAAAGAAGCCCGAGCAATCAGCGGAGCGGGTTGCGCTCGCAGCACAGGTTCCGGTAAGCTGTTCACCGTTGAGAGACGTAACGAATGCTAACTTCGGCCTGCTGATCGCCTATGTGATCCCCGGATTCACTATCGTTTCCGGCTTGAGTCTGCACGTCCCGATCCTTAACCATTGGATGTCATCACCATCTTCCAGTCTGCCATCAGTGGGTGGGCTGCTGTTTACGACGATCTATGCAGTCCTTTGCGGTTTGGTTGTCAGCACAGTCCGATGGCTTCTAATCGACACACTCCATGCAACTCTGGGGCGCAAACCCAGGCAGCTTAATTTCTCCGAGTTGCAAGAGCGCGTTGCCGGATACGAATCCATCGTCGCGAATACATATCGCTACTATCAGCACTACTCTAACATGCTTGTGGCCGCACCGATTGCGTGGTTTCTGTTCCTACCGTCAAACAGATTGAGAGCGATCACACTTGTTTTGCTAATCGCATTCGAGTGGATGTACTGGCGGGCATCTGTCGACACGATACAACGATATCATCATCGCACATCAATGTTATTGGGGGAGTCGGCTACTCAAGACCGACCTGATCCAGAAGATCGGCGACAGTAACACCGTAGATCCTGCAAAACGCTGCGAACTCAATTACATCAATCCGCCGCTCGCCAGACTCGCATTTCGATACGAAAGAAGCGTGAGCACCAAATTTTCTGCCGACTTCTTTCTGCGTAAGCCCGGCGTCTTTCCGCGCATTCTTCAGCACTCTGAGCAACGCCGAGTACTTTCTGGAATAGCGTGTTTTCTTCATTGAGCAGGCAAAACCCTTCCGGAGGTTGCTGGAAGGTATTTGCCGACGTAGAATTTCCCAAAATGGGAAATTCCTTAACTGGGAATTCGGCTTACATCCACACACTCGAAAGGGCCACTGAAATGACCAACGGCGACCACCCGAAAACAAAGACCTTGCCCAAAACACCGAAGACGGAAAGCAGCAATCAGCAGGCTTCCGGCGAGAAAAAACAGGCTCGTCAATAGCTTGCGCTGAGGGCAGTAAGCGTGATAACCTCGCGGCATGTCAGGAATGACCCGTCAGCCGCAGGAGATCCCGTTTGATCATCCGGATTCGTGCCACATGTTTCGAGCATCTGAGGAGAAGCCGTTGGTGGCAACTCCGGGTGCGATCGAGGAATTTTCGCACGTGACGATTCTGGCTTGCTGGAAACTGCTGATGGATCTCGCGACAGAAAATCTTGGCCTGGATTATCTTCAGGTTTTCGTGCGCGAAAGCGATGGTGCCAAGCTCTGGTACATCGAGGACGGAGATGGCGGGGCGATCACGGCTCTGAAGCCTGACGAATACTGATACCCACTTGCAGCCTGCCAAAGAAACCCAGCAGCACCGAGCGTAGCAAAGAACTCGCCGACTCCATCGATGAGAGTCTCAACGAACTTGGCCACCAGTTAGAAGCAGGGAACAGCGAGCAGCTGAATCGCTTCCTCGAGTTTCTGGCGATCTTCCATCGGTACAGCATCGGAAATCTGATTCTGATCTACGGGCAGAAACCGGAAGCAACTCACGTCGCTGGCTTTCATGCTTGGAAGGCGCTCGGTCGACGCGTGATGAAGGGGAAAAAGGGAATCGCAATTCTTGCGCCGGTTCTGCGGAAGAAGAAGTCAGACGACACGGAAACGCAGCCGAGTCCGGACAACGAAACGGAAGAGAATCGTGTCGTCGTCGGCTACCGGGTCGCACACGTTTATGATGTCAGCCAGACCGATGGCGATCCACTGCCTGAGTTTGCCGAAGCAACCGGCGATCCCGGTGAGTACATTGACCGGCTTCGAGCTCAGATTCGCGGTCTCGGAATCGAACTGATCGAAGAATGGATCCCTGGGGGTGCGGACGGAATGTCGGAAGGCGGCCGCATCACGGTGAAACCAAATCTGTCACCTGCGAAATTGGCGGCAACTTTGGTCCATGAGCTCGCTCACGAACTAATTCACCGCGGAGCACGGCGCAAAGAGACAACAAAACTCATTCGAGAAACGGAAGCCGAGGCTGTTGCCTTTGCTGTTTGTCGCCGAATCGGTGTTGAGCCGAATTCGTCGTCCAGCGACTACATTCGTTTGTACGGCGGAGAACGTGAGACCCTGCAAGGCTCCCTGAACGAGATTCGGCTCTGCACTGCCGAAATCCTGGAACGCCTTCTAAACACAGATGATGCCACACCACCATCAGCGAAGACGCAGCAGATGTTGTTTTAGTTACTCGTCACCACGATCAATCTGCCTTCGCAGGTCGTGGACGACAGTCCTCAGATCATCGTCGTTGAAGTTGGCTTTGCGGAACGTGATCAACACATCGGCTTCGGTCGTGCGATAACGCTTCTGGCGAAACGCAATCCCCTTCGCCTTTTTCCGAGTTGGCTTGGGTGAAGGCACTCCGGCATGAGACTGCACCAGAGCTTCCGTTGCCGCAGCGGAGAGCTTGTCCTGGCGAATCTGCTCAACAACTTCTCGCTGGTCATCGTGATTAAGACGAGACACGTTGTAAAGATGCCGTTGACTCATCAGGCCGTCTTCGTCGTTGCGGGCCAGATCCTGCACGTCAGGAGCGACTCGGTCTTTGAGAGCCAGGAACTTGCTGATGTCGGCCTTCGATTTCCCAGTGACTTCGGCGATTTCTTTTTGTGACAGGCTGAATTCGTCTCGCAGCCGAGCCAACGCATCTGCCGTTTCGAACGGCCGCAGACTCGACCGTTGCCAGTTGTGCACGATCTGATCGATCAGCACTTCCTGTCCATCGCCACGCTGAACCCAGCACGGGAGGCTTTCCAACTTCAATCGCGTGGCGGCTTCGAAGCGGCGACCGCCGTCGATGATCATGTACTTGCTGATTTCCGGGTTCCAGCGAATTGTGAGCGGCTGTTTGATGTCGCGAGCCTTGATGGACGCGGTCAGTTCCTTCATTTCTGTTTCGTCGCAGTTCTGTCGAGGCTGATCGGGGTCGGGCACAATTTGTTCTCGATCAATCAGGTAGCTATCGACAAGCCGTCGTCGTCCCTGTTGTTCGGGCGGCACGTTCTGAGCGTCGTTGAATTGCAGGTTGGACGAAGCTTCGAAGGCGGACGCGGCGGCCTGGCTGGCGGCTTCAGCCGTCCCTTTGCGTGCGTTGGCGGACTTCGTCGAAGAAGTCTCGTGCGATGTTGGCGGCATGAGATGTTGGGGAATGAAGTACAATGGGAACTCGATCGTTAACCGATTGTTCGAACGGAGCGAGGTCTGGAATCACGGCTTGAAACGCATCGGTGCCGAAGTGCTCGCGTAGCTCTGCGAGATATTGTTTCTGGTATTTGCGGCCTTTCTTAAAGCGACTGGCCACAAACCCAAGCAACGACAGGTCAGAATTCTGAGTATTGCGAACGTGCTCGAAGGCGGTCATCACGTGTTGCGTTCCCAACGCACCCCATTGAGCGGTTTCCAATGGAATCATCAGGAAGTCTGAGGCACACAAGGCGGCGTAGGTGATCAGCGAAATGTCAGCCGGACAATCAATGAGAATATAATCATAGAACTTTCGCACCTCATTGATTGGGTCGACAAGCGATCGTTCGAGACCAGTCCCCTCCCAGTTGCCAGGCGACGTGTCGTTGTATTGTTCGAGTCGAAAGCTGCCGGGAATGCAATCAATGCCAGCGTGCTGCGACTGAACGATCAGGTTACTGACCTGAGGATCAAAGGCCGGGTTAAAGAAAGATTCGCAGCCTTCAAGATTGGCTGCTTCGTTGCCAAGCAGCGTTGTCGAGATGTTTCCCTGCTTGTCGAGATCCAGCACCAGGCACCGCTGATTCTGTTCGCGGCAAACGCCGGCAATCAGCCAGCAAAGATGAGTCTTCCCGACTCCCCCTTTCAAATTCAATGATGTGATTACAGTTGCCTGCGGCTGCTGGTTGTCGTTCATGCTGCCAGATTACGTGCGCCATCGGTGTTCGCGCAAGCAATTGCGATTGCCAAGATCGTCGTCGAAAATCTTCGATGGCTGTACGAAGCCAACGAGTCAGGAAGTTTCTCGGAGAAACTCGAACATGACAGAATCATTTATTGTGGCATAGCTGCAAATCGCGACACTCGTTTGGCAATACTGACGGCACGAGTCGAATTCGTAACCCTGACGTTGCAGGATTTTCCTGCAACGTGTTGCTGGAGCAAAGTTGATAGCGAAGATGAAATATCGCCCGAGCGTCAACTCAAACTTCCGACGGGTTACGGACGAGAGGCCGACCGGTTACAGACAAATCTCGCGACGCGTTACTGACACAATCGGTACTCAGGACAAGCCGTTGATCGCTTCACTTAGCCACTTTCACGCCTTCATTTGCGAACGCTACGGGTTACAGACATTTCCCACGACGGGTTACGGACAAAATGCCGTCGACGAATGCCGATTTTCGGCTTCGCATTGCCAAACAGAGCCCGTCGCATTCGCTCTGCGACGGGTTACAGACATATCCCGACCCTTTACAGACGAAACCTCGACGGGTTACGGACGAGGAGCCGACTCCATACGGACAAGACCGAACATCGAATTCCCGTTTCACGGCAGATACAAGCCAAACTCCGGCTGCCTCGCGTACACGTGCGCGTTGGTGTGTTTTAGAAAATTCTTTCTGACAAACACACACTCACGCGAACTACGTTTTCACAGGCACTTGGCGCGGCGAGCATTCTGTGGCAGCCTGTGTCCACTTGGATTTCACGGATCATCAACACCGGCCCAATTCGCGCGCAGCCCAACAGCCAGCCGATTCAACGCGAGACAAACGGCCAAGTTCGATTGGCCGCGACGAATTGAACCTTGTCGATTTTCCGATCGGCGTGCTGAAGTATCAGCAACCAACCGATGCCAATGGCCGTCGACTGGATGAACTGGTGTTCTCAGTCGATGCGTTCGACGACAACATTGGAGTCGTCGTGCCGAAGAAGGTTACGATTCGCACGTCATCGAAGCACGGGTTTCCGACGCCGAAAGAGGACGAACTACTCATCGGCCTGATGCAGTTCACGCGAATGCAAAACAACTTCACCAAGGCGAAGGTAGAATTCCGAATCAGCGAATTGCTGCGAGCACTCGGCTGGGCCGACAATGGGCGCAGCCGACGACAGCTCCGCAACGGCCTCGACCGCCTGGCGGGAGTGAAACTGAAATTTGAAAACAGCTGGCAAAATGACGAAGGCCGCGAATACGAACGAGAGTTCGTCACCGGCCTACTCGACGGCTACGACTTAAACGCAGTGAAAGAGGGAAGTGAACCCGGTTCCCGCGAAGTCACAACGATCCAGTGGTCCGCCGAAGTCTTTGCCGATATCCAGCGAGGCAACGTCAAAGAACTCAATACGAACGAGTACTTTTCATTGGATCTGCCCCTGTCGCGGCGGATGTATCGCTTCCTCGACAAGCACGTCGTTGCCGGAAAAACGTTCGAGATGAATCTGCAGCGATTCGCGTCGCACCTCGGACTGTCAGAGACCAGCCACATCGGCAAGATTCGCGAACGACTTCGGAAACCCATGCAGGAACTGGAAGGCCTTGGAACACTGATTCGGCCAGCAAGCGACGCTGAACGCTACCATCAATTGGGAGCCGGCAATTGGCTGATCCGCTTTGATCGAGCGGGGGAAACACGATTTCGGGAAGAATCGCCGCGACAAACGCCCGCATCGAAACCAACGCCAAGAATCAAACCAAGGCAAAGCCCAGAGGCCTCACAGCTCGTGCAGCGGTTCTACGAACTCTGGTGCGAGAACCCGCAGCACAAGCCATCGTTCCCCGAACTCAAACAAGCCCGCGACGTCATCGAACAACACGGCACAGCAGCGGCCACCAACCTCGTTCCGATCGTGGTGAAGCTTATGAAAGAACGCTTTCCAAACGCCACATCATTCGGAGCAACAAAGACATATTGGCATCTGGCCAATCAGCAGATTCAGTCCCGCAAGGTACGAGAATACAAACAGCAAGCCAGTCAAACACAACAACAACACGACGAGGAACGTCGCCAGCAGGACGTTCAGAGGAAGAAACAACTTCAATCCGAATGGAATCGTCTTGAAGAAACTCAGCAGGAATCGATTCGCCGCGAAGTCCTGCAGGAACGCAACGACTTCGTCCGCCGCAAAATAGAACGCCGAGAATTCCAAGACCCGTTGGTCGTGCTGGCATGCCTGAATCGCCTCGAAAAGCGCTCATCGCCAGCCCAATCGAGTTGAACATTTGATGCATTGAAAGGTGCCACCTGCACGGAGCACCTAAAGTAGCACTCAACAGAGCAACACAGTTGACTCTGTTCGCCGCTTTGACTGGCGCAAAGCATCACCTCGACGAGGGCACTGCGTCGACGGGCTATCGCCCGCGACCCGCGGAGCTGTCCGACGACGCCGGTGGAACGGCTGCGGCATCTCCGCGGGTCGCGGCCTCAAGCTCGTACCTCGCTGGCTGCGACGCAGTGCCGCACTCCACTTCCCGTCGTCGGAAACACGCTGCAGATCGGCGCATGCCGATCCATCCCCTCGGCTCCGCTGCACCACTTTCCCCTCACCTGATACTTGACTTTCATGAGCCGAGGAAAGAGCTAAGGCGAATGTTGGCCGCCACTCAGTGTTTGAATGCATTCTTGGCCGTAGTCGATTAAAACACGATGGCTTGCATCGTTTGAATACATTGCACAGTTGAAACATTAATCACGTACCAATATCGTCAGGACTTATGACCCCATGTTGAGAGGAAAAACAATGAGACCGCAGCCCTCAGTTGTCGGAGTGACGTTGGCAGTATTGGCGCTGTTGTCGGGCTGCGGCACATCCAATTCAAAGCCGACATTCCCGACAGATCCTAAGCCCAAATTGACTTTGGAGCGTGTGGGTCAGACTACCGCTAGGGCAGAAGGCAAACTGGACATCGTATTCATTCATGGTCTTGAGGGAGATGCAAGATCAACATGGACACATTCGAATGGAGTATTTTGGCCTGATTGGGTGGCGGAGGATTTAAGTAATGCGAACGTGTGGACGCTGGGGTATGAGGCGCATCTCACAAAATGGCAGGGTGGGTCGATGCCATTGACCGACAGGGCCACAAGCGTTCTCAATCTGCTTGCTAGTAAGGAACTCGGTAGCAAGCCAATCATCATTGTAGCTCATAGTCTGGGCGGATTGGTTGCAAAGAAGTGCCTGCAGATTGGGATCACGACATCCAAGGATGAAAGCATGGCAGCTGTTGCCAAGAACGTCGTTGGCATCATGTACTTCGGAACGCCACACCAAGGCTCCGAGAAAGCCGATTGGGCAAAATACGTTGGTGATAAACTTGGTCGTGTCACAACTGAAACCGCGAAGGATCTACAAGAGAACAACACTATGCTGGCGGAACTACACAGCTTCTACAAAAATAGCTGTCGCAGTTTGAAGACTAAGGTCTACAGCGAAAGAGAACCGCTACTTCCGTTCGGGATCATTGTTGATAGAAACAGTTCCGACGATGATTTGTCAGATCCAATTCCGGTTGACGCAGACCATAGCGAAATCTGTAAATTTGCGACTCGTGAAGCGTACGAGAATCTTGGGATCAAACGGTTCATGTTGGACGTCATCAAACTTCACCTCTTGTCGAACGCCGAAGCTGCCTTAAAGGAATTTGCAGCAGATGTCGATGTCAACGCGAGTACTCACGCCGTCAGCATCAGGATTGTGGAGAATCGGAAACCGCAATGGAACAGATTCGTTGCTACGGTCAACTCGCCTAAGGTCTTCAACGGGTCTGTGAATCTTTCGATTCAGTCCTGTCCACTTCTGACATCGCTAGATTGCTTCAACAGCGAACGGCTACGCCGTCTCTCCGTTGTTAGTTGCGATTTTCTGGTGGACACATTTTCCCATCAGGGAGTATATCCTCAGAATCTGGAAGTGCTGAGCATACAGCAATGCCGAGGCGTGCAGTCTTTCTCAGGTGACTTGCCAAAACTTTGGTTTCTAGATTTGTCCCGATCTCAATCGCTACACGATATCGGTGGAATTCATCAACTGCCGGCACTTCAAACTCTTGATATCTCAGAGTGCGATTCATTGATTAAGACGAAAATTGGCGGGCAGTGCCGGAAGCTGAAGTACTTAAACTTGTCTGGATCGTCGGAAGTACGCGATCTCGATTGCCTTCGGGAATTGCCCTGCTTGGAAATTCTTGACCTGACTGGCTGCACAAATATCGAGTCCTTCTCGTCCATGAGCAGCCTTGCGCACCTTCGTATTCTGATTCTGCGCGACTTGGAGAGTCAGGCCATCGGGGCGAGGTTCTTGCCCGACCTTTCTGTTCTGGCGAGCATGCCAGCGTTGACAGCAGTATACGTAGACCCGGTCTCATGGAACGCCAATAGTATTCTTAGTCGCGTTGAGGCCATAGTCCCGGAGAAGGTTAGAATGGGGCCGGTAAAGGCATCCGATCGAGTACTTAGTGCCGCGTATGCCCGATTGGAACAGTAGCCTCGCCACCAAAAACTGTCTTTGCCGTGTCTTCGCTTTGACGCCGAGTCGGATAGAGACGCGCCGCAGCGAGCATGAGTGCCGTGTAACCCACTTTGGGAGTCACATGTTGTTCAGATTTACTGCCATTATTGCCCGTTTTCGCCATGGGAATACTCTGGCTGGCATTGAAACAATGCAGACACCTCATCGGCTGACAGTGGCATGGGTTGCACTCACAAATGCTACAACATTGATTGACACGTACGCTGGGCGGAGATACACACTGATTGCACGCGTCATACAGAGGGCAAGATCTGGCCGCAATCGTGTGATTACAAGCTCCGCCTAAGCTCCCGTAGAATTCCGGCTCAGTTTTGCCAAGAAGCACATCGGTGAAACCCTGTTCGATATCTGCAATACCAATATCGAAACCCTCCATTCCGTAGTCTGGTGATCGAATCTCGATGTGAAGCGACGTCGGCATTGACGTGAAAGTGAACTTGCATCGACCTTTCTTGCAGTTCCACTGATGGGTGTCGATTTCTTCGAGACCGACTTTGCCGGGAATCTTCGCACTGACATGATCGACGGTGGCGAGTCCATACCGTACACAGTTTCGATCGAAGATGTTAATCGTAAACTCAGTAGCCTCGGCTTCAGTTCCGCTCGCCTTGCAGAAGATTACGAGAAGCCAAAGGAATGGGTTTTGAGCGAGGCTTTTGAACAATTTCGAATTTATGGGAAACACGCAGCTGGGATTCCTGTTCGTTACGAAGAGCTACAATTACATCGCGTTGATTAGAAACGACGCTTGTAGGCCAAAGCAACAATTCGACGCCCAGTCGATCACCAGGATGAACATTAGGTACGACGAACGAAGCACCACCGTCACAAAACGAATTTTCCCCCGAAGGGGCAACTCTGTAAACATTCAACTTGTGCCGGTTTTTCTCTTTGTGTCGAATCGCGCGCATTGCTACAACCCTGTACCCCGTGTTTTCGGCCGCCGAAGCCGTTAGCGAAAACCGGACCATCGTGTCTCCAGTGTGAGGAAGTGCTGTGTCAAGGTCTAACTTTACACGAATTCCCCGCTGTTCTTTACGCGGTTTGGTGAAAGCAAACTCATCTACCGATTGAAATTTTGTGGCCACTGGTGGGTTGGGGGAGGCCGTGGCAGTAAGCAGGTAAGCGGCTATTACAAACGTCATCTGCGTTCTCGTTCGGTGTGTATCCAGCGACCTGAAAGACCAGCAAAGCGTACGTGGCGGTCAAAGACAGGTCAAGAGGTATGGGCAACGACTCGAATTTGTTCAGCCGAAGCCTGTGTCTTGTCCGTCAATGACTGCGTAGTCTTCCCCATATTACCTTTGTTTCATTCAAAAAAAGGGCCATATCAAATTTTTGTGCTCCAGCGGAATTCTTGGAAACGCAGCAAGGCTGCGCGATCAACACTGTCACAAAACCTGCAGTTCTTACAATCGCTGGCCAGTTCTGCTCCTGCCATAATGGCCTCAGCATGCGTTAACCCACGTCTATGATATTGAATTGGGCGGAACTCGATGCCTGTTCTGCCCAGTCATGAAACGGCGTTAACGTGGAGACCTATGCGGATCAACTGGCAATGCTGTACACACCACCCACTGATCTCACCGTGATGCTGTACCCCGACGATCAGAAAGCGGCTTCTGAGGATTTTCGGGGCGATTGGAACCTGTCCACAAACGCTACGACGCAGATGCTGATCAATGGTTGTGGCGCCGTTCTGAAGTTCTACGTCGACAGGCCCAGTGAAGCACGCAGGCATTGGTTGAGTTCATCAATCAGCTCCGAAGGAAGGTTGCCGATTTTTCGACGAATCAGGCTGCTGTCAACGGTGTTGATATTCTCGCACTGGACAGATGAATCCATCAGGAAGCTGGCCTGCAGGCCTTCTGGTGTTTGCGACCTGACAAGGAACTGCGTCGGTTCAGACTCGGCGTGCGTAATTCGGCTGGTGACCATGACGACTACAGTGTTATGA
>CAYZYB010000064.1:0-11474 GCA_964481505.1 uncultured Planctomycetaceae bacterium
TTGCAGCGTTTGGTTGACCTTCAACAGGTCATTGGCCAGATGCTGTTTCAAGGCGAGTTTCAGATCCGGCTCTGACAATTCTGTAGCATTCATGGTGAGTTCTTTGAACGAATGTAGTGCCCACTGCGTCCGCCCGTTTTTTCGAGCAGCCGCACTGTTTGAATTTCCATGCTTCGATCAACAGCTTTACACATATCGTAAATCGTCAACGCTGCCACACTGACAGCTGTGAGAGCCTCCATTTCGACTCCAGTTTTTCCTGTCACCGAAACCTGACTCTCGATTCGAATCGTCACATCGTCTGAAAAGGAAAAATCGACTGTGGCCGAATCCAATCCGAGCGAATGACACAGCGGAATAAGCTCATCGGTACGCTTTGTGGCCATAATTCCCGCCAGTCGAGCGACTTCAAGGACATCTCCCTTGGCATTCTTCCGCTCTTTCACAATCCGTAGGGTTTCCGGCTGCATTAACACGAAACCTTCCGCTTTTGCCGTTCGGTGGGTCACCTTCTTTTTCCCGACATCCACCATCCGGCTGGCGCCGTTTTCGTCGAAATGAGTCAGCTCGGACATTTTTGTCTCGGTAAAATGAGGTTTCGTAGTGAAACGGGCCAACAGCGAGGTACTGCGGTCTCCAGGGTGGCTCAAACATCCAGGCCCATCATTCGCATCAATTCTATTGCATTGCTGCGTTCAACCACACCGTCTCGGAGCTGGTAGTCGAAGGTCATTTTTCCATCCTGCACCTGATCTTCAAAATGTTTGTTCATCGCCTGGCCGTCCATGGAATCGACGATTTTGGTCAACGTCAGATCATGGGTCGTAACCATACCCAGAGCGGATTTGCTGACCAGCGTGCGAATGACGGCTTCCGCACCGCGGCGGCGGTCGTGCGAGTTCGTTCCGCTCAGGATCTCATCCAGTAAGAACAGCACCGGACGGCCTTCGTTGGTCAGGTCGAGAACCTTCTTGAGTCGCTGGACAACGCTGAAGAACAACGATCGCCCTTCCTGCAAAGAATCGCTCATACGCATCGCTGTTCCCAGTTGAAACGGGAAAACACGAAAATACGTTGCGTTCACTCGTGCACCACAGCAGGCAAGAAGCAAATTCGTCCCGACAGACCGTAATAGAGTACTCTTGCCGGACATGTTAGATCCGCTGATCAGCATCAGCGGAGTTTCTGCGGTCAATGAAACATCATTGCGAACGCACTCTTCGTCGGTCAGCAGCGGGTGCCCAAGTTGCCGAGCAGTGAATTCGACCGTGCTTGTTGCAACTTCAGCCTGAACGAATCGTTCCTGTTCGTAATTAAACGCAGCCACGCTGCACGCGACTTCCATCGTAGTGACGGCATCCAGCCATTCCTGCACGCGCGGGCCAAAACATATACGCCAGCGGTCGATTCGATAGGGAAGGTGGATGAAGAAGCCAAAGATCCAGGCGATCGGCATGAAGAACTGATTCCGGAGCGCGTTGTTGAGCCAGGCGATCAAACTGCTGAGTTGAGCGATCCGGGTTGAAGCGATGACGCCATCGACGGTGAGGCGATTCTGGAGTTGTTGCAGCGATTTTTCCGTGAAGGGAAACGTTTCGAACTGCTGGGCCACGTCGGACAGTTGCCGCAGTGCTCTGTCGACAGAATCCACTTCATCCATCACAGATCGGATTCGGTCTCGATTCACCCAGGCAAATGGTGCCTGGAGAGCGATCATCATAAGGATGGCAGTGACACTCAGCACGCCGGCACACACCAGGCCAATCACCACCAGCGATAGAAAGCCAATGCTTCGGGCTCCCCACAAAGCCCAGGCAGGAAACGGTTTTGGAGTTTCTGACAACCAGCCGCTGAGCGACTTTTCCGCGGCAACCCAGTCGACTTCATCATTGATAATCGCCAGTTGCTCACGCAGGTCCAGTTCTTCGCGAAGCGATTCGGACTGCCGACTTCGTTCCTCGATCTCTTCGTTGGTCGGCACCGTCGTCAGCCAACTGGCCAATTTCCGTTGAGCTGGCAGCGTTCGGCACTGGTTCAGTCTCTGGAACAATGATCCGGGACCAAAGGTGTCAAGATCCCCCGACCATGGATGCTGAGAATCCGCAAACTGTTCACCGGATCGTTCCTGCTGCCGCCATTCGCCAGCGAGTCGTTTCAGGCTGCGAGCGTAATAATCGCGAGCGGCTTCTGCCCTTTCGAGTCGTTTCATGATCGGCTGATGGAAACGCAGCACAGCCAGAAAAGCGGGGATCGGAATCAGCATCCACAACCAACTGACAACAGCATCGCCAAGGCAGAGGCAACCTGTAATCAGCATCGCAATAAACACGATGCCGCGAAAACGCACGAACAGACGGTCTTTGGACCGCAGATCCGATGCTCTCTGCGAAAACACATTTAAACGCAACTGATACTCGCGTTCCGCAGCGGATGGCTCCACGGGATCGCAGTGTTCCTGCGCTGCATTGGCGTTGGGAGCTATTGAAGTTGTGTCGTCCGCGGTCGTCAACAGTGCCACTTTCCTTTCGGCGATGCAGGACGAACTAACCTCCAATGCACATCCTGAGAAACCTGAGGGCGACGGAATTGTGCAGCCCTCATATTCTCTCCCGTTCTCGAATCACTAAAAACTACTCACGTCGACGCGGTCGACCTTTCGGACGGCGACGACTACCGGGAGGAGCGAAGGCTCGCTGCACTTCTTCCAACGCTGTTTTCCCATCCACGACCAAACGCAACGCGTCCTTTTGCATTGTTCGCATCTCGTCTTTGGCCATTTGTTCCTTAATCGCTTCTGGCGTCAGATTGGTCGAAACGACCTCTCGCATGCCCTCGGTCATTTCCAGCAGTTCGTAAACTGGCGCTCGTCCATGAAACGGCACGCCGTCGCAGTCTTCACACAGTTCTTCGATTGTTGGAGCATCTTCGTCATCTTCATCCGGCGGCGAAGGTGCTCGATACAGGACCGAAGTCTCCGGAGGCAATCCCAATCGCTGCAGCAGCTTTGGGTTCGGACGGAAAGCCTGTTTGCAGTCGTCGCAGAGTTGCCGAATTAGCTTCTGGCTGATGATTCCCTTGACGTGAGTCGCAACCATATCCATCCCGACCCATTCCACGAGCTTTTGAACCGCTTCCACCGGAGTGGCGACATTGATTTCTGCGACAAAGCAAGCCCGGTCGGCAAATTCAAACATCGTTTGCACAACCGCCGGATCCTCCAGAGGATTCATGTACAAAACGTCGGCTTCACGACGCAGCACGCGGTCAAAACTCGTTTCCAGGTCGTGGCCTTCTTCCGCCTCGTACTCCGAAACATTGATCATTTCATACGGGCTTTTGTCGCCCATATTATAGACCGAATACAGGTAGGGGTCGACACTATGCAGGGCACATAACGACAGCGATGTCACTCCGGATTCCGGAGCACCGCAGGCAAGAATGATTCCTTTGCTGTCTTCGGTAAAACTACGAAGTTTTTCCGATAGTTCTTCCGGCATGCCCGCTGTTTTTGGGCTGACGTATGACACTTTGGGGTTCTGTACGGAAATCTTCAGCCGTTCTACACCAGGCTTCAGTACTGAAGTTTCCGTCAGCA
Source organism: uncultured Planctomycetaceae bacterium (assembly GCA_964481505.1). GTDB lineage: Bacteria > Planctomycetota > Planctomycetia > Planctomycetales > Planctomycetaceae > Fuerstiella. The sequence continues at coordinate 3,596 of CAYZYB010000064.1, forward strand.
ACTCATACTTCGTATCGTCGAACTCGGAATTGATTCCCCCGGATTGAGCTTCATTGCGCTCCTGAGGATTCAGCCCGGCAAGAACCTTGATCATCTGAATCATGGCCATTCCGCGCTGTCCCGGCAAAGCGCCTGCCGGATACGGAATTCCATCAACGACGAAGCGAATTGCAACACGCCCCTGAGTCGGTTCGAGCAGAATCGTGTGGGCGCGACGAGCTAAGCCGTCCGAGATCATCTTTTTGACCGGGACCAACGCTGCTTTGACCAGTCGAGGGTTTTCTTTCAGGTTCGTTTCTCGTCCCATCATGGGGCCCTGAAACAGAACCTGTTCTACGTCCTCGTATTCTTCATCGTCGTCATCCTCATCGTCATCGACATCTCGCGCCACAGCAGCAGCCTTTCGCAATCCACAAATTCCCGCCGAAGAACACATTTTGAGGCCGACACGGGATTCCAGCACTCAAACGCGGAGCATTGTTATGGACATTGCCGCCGAAGGCCAGAGTCAGCGACCGAATTGTAACTCCAGAATCAGATCTCGGACATCCGCGGCCTGAATACTGTCGCGTTCGCACCCCGAACTGCTGCTCAGGAAGACCGGTCCATCGGATTCCAGCCGATTGGCATCCGGCAACCGGCCATGACTGCCTTTGACAATGGTTGCGTCGAGGCCGATCAAATCCATGTAATAGCGGAACCCCAGAATCTTACGAGCAAGACGTCGAGCGACCTTAAGCTTGGGGAATGCGATTTTCGGATCCACGAACAATTCGACGGGGTCGTAGCCAGGTTTGCGATGGATATCCACGGTTCTGGCGTAGTCCGGTGCAACCGCGTCATCGAGCCAGAAATAGTAGGTAAACCACGCATCTGAACTGCTGACTGCGACCAGGTCGCCGCTGCGATCGTGATTCAGGCCCACGTCCTTTTGTTGCTCACGATCAAAGACCGCCTCCACTCCGTCGATGCCGCTCAAGAGTTTTCGGACAGATTCCAGCTGAGCTGACTCGTTGACATAAACATGAGCGACCTGGTGATCTGCAACCGCAAACGCCTGCGAAGCACCACAGTCAAGAGTTTCCCACCCGAGCGGCTCTTTGCGGACGGTTAATAAACCTCGCTCACGCAAAATTCGATTGATGTGAATCGGCTTGCTGACTTCAGTGATCCCATATTCCGACAACACCACGACGTCCGCATCGCGTTCTCCCGCTGCGTTGATCAGTTTGCCGGCTTCTGCGTCAACGGCGGCGATGTCTGTGGCGACGCGCGGGTCATTGGGACCGAGTCGCTGCAGGTTGTAATCGAGGTGCGGCAGATAGACCAACAGCAGCGAAGGATTGTGCTGATTCAAGATGTCGATACTGGCGTCAGCAATCCACGACGAACTCCTGATATCCGCTGTCGGCCCCCAAAAATTGAACAGCGGAAAAGTGCCGTGCTTCTGCTGCAGGCTATGTCGCAGTTCCGCCGGAGAACTGTAGATGTCCATGACCTTGCGTCCGTCCGCGGGGTAGCATGGACGCGGAGTCACCGACCAATCGACGTCGGCGTACATGTTGTACCACCAGAACATCTTTGCAGTCGTATGAGTCTCGTCCTGCTGCCGCGCTGTCTGGAAAACTCGCTCGCCGTCGATCAGGTGATTGGATTGTTTCCAGAACATCACCTCTGCGAGATCACGGAAGTACCAGCCATTGCCCACGATGCCGTGCCGGGACGGCATTGTTCCGGTCAGCATCGTAGCCTGCACAGAACACGTTACTGCTGGAAGGATGGTCTGCATTGGCCGACCAAAACCGCCTTTGATCAACGCCGAAAGGTGCGGCGTGTTCGGCCCGATCATGTCCCACGTAAGCCCAACGACGTTGATGACAATCAGCTGTCGATGAGATCGTCGGGAGGGCATCGGTGTTGGTGCTGAATGGGGCTGCTGGGGCGACGATTCACTGTCGTCGAAAATGATGCACGATGGTTCGGCATCGCTACACCGGCGAAGTCTCTGGCGCTGCTTCCATCGGCTGCTTTTGAGCGAACAGCGTCGGCTTTGAGTAACCGTAACGGTCAAACAATGGTTTCAATTCGTCGTACACGCGTTCGACCCAATAGGGATCATCTTTGAACTGGTTTTTCTTGTAGCGTTTCAAAGCCTCAAGTTCCGGTTTTAACGCGGTTTCGAGCCCTTCAAAGTTGGGGAGCTCCAGCGTGTCGTAAGCACTTCTCAACGTGCCCACCGGATCGTGCTCCAGCTCTTCGTACGCGATTTCATGAAGCCGATTCGCGGGAATCAGCTTCCGATCGCGTTCATACACATCAAATGCAAACTTGTAGCTTCTGATAATCTCTTCTTCGTGTCCTTCGTAAATCGTTTTGCCCAAACAGTTCTCATCAATCGTGCGATGCCGAAGATGCACTGAAGAACGAAACACCTCGTAAGGATTGCGGTGAATGTACAGGAACCGAGCGTCCGGAAACATCTCCATCAGAAGCGGCATGTGATACACATGAAAAGGCGACTTCATCAGAACGCGTTTGGGGTCTGCATAAGTCAGTTTTTTGATCAGCAGCTGGAGACTGTCTTTCCAGCGATTCAATGCAGCTGGAGCCAGTCGTGAAAAATCCAGCGCGTCCCAAAAGTGTTTGAATTCGTGAGGATGAGACACCAGCATGACCGGTGACACCTGACTCATAATGCACAAAGCCATGTCGTCTTCCTGAGGAGCGTCCCAGGAGATCTTCATGTTGTCCATTGGGCGATTCTTCGGAACGAATCGCGACGTCAGTTTCGTGACAATTTTCTCTGACACCAAAAAGTGCCACGGAAACAAAGCACGGTAAAGCGGCAGGTGCTGAAACGCCGGGTCATGACTCAGGAGCGTTTGCAACAGCGTCGTTCCGCTGCGCCAATAGCCGAAAATAAAGAGCGGTGCCTGTTCGATTTTCGTGTCGCGAACTTTTCGGCCGTGTATCGCGGATTCAACAAGTGAGAGTGCAGAATTATACGTGCTTGAGATCGGTAAACTCAGCAAACGATGCAGCCGCGACCAGTGAATGGCTGGCTTCATGCTCAACAGCCGCGCCAAGCCGGAAAGCTTCATCCCATGCCAAAGCATGAGACCTCCCTGCGAGTGTTTAGCTGGTTTTGATGCGTTTTTCGACGTCATGGACTGCTTGATCTAGTGAAGTCTGCTTTCCCACTGTAGCGGTGCACCAAAGAAGACTCAATTCCTGAATCGTTTGATGCTGCACTCTCAAAGAGCCGGACTGGTCAAAATAGCCTGCCGCGTCGAATTGTCAGGTTATTCATCGGTTACACAGCCTTCCGACGCCGATTTGACGTTCTTGATATACTTGTAAAGTGTGCCTCGGGTCGCTTTGAATGCGGGAGCCTGCCACGCATCTCGGCGTTTTTGCATTTCTTCTGCAGAAACGTCGACGTTAATTTCGTTCGATTCAGCATCGACGGTGATCTGATCGCCGTTCTGAATCAGTGCGATCGGACCGCCAACCTGAGCTTCCGGCGTCACATGACCAACAATGAAGCCGTGGGAGCCGCCGCTGAAACGGCCATCGGTCATCAGTGCCACATCCGATCCCAGACCAGCTCCCATGATGGCAGACGTTGGCGTCAACATTTCCGGCATTCCCGGTCCACCTTTTGGGCCTTCGTACCGAATGATGACAACATCGCCCTTCTTGATCTCGTCGTTCTCAAGCCCCTTCAGCATTTCTTCTTCGGAATCGTAGCAGCGCGCCGTGCCGCTGAACTTAAGTCCCTCTTTACCGGTGATCTTGGCGACGGAACCCTCGGGCGCAACGTTGCCTCGAAGAATTCTCAGGTGCCCTGTTGCTTTAATCGGCTTGTCGATCGGCGTGATGATTTCCTGACCGTCGTTGAGTCCCGGCAGATCTGCCACATTCTCCGCCAGAGTCCTGCCGGTGACGGTCAGGCAGCTTCCGTCGATCATGCCATGTTGCAGCAGGAACTTCAAAACGGCCGGGGTGCCTCCCACGCCATGCAGGTCTTCCATGACAAACTTGCCGCTTGGCTTGAGGTCGGCGATGAACGGGATTCGATCGCTAACCGCCTGGAAGTCGTCCAGCGTGACGTCCACATCGACCGATCGAGCCATCGCGATCAGGTGCAGAACCGCATTGGTCGATCCTCCCAACGCCATGACGACGACCATCGCGTTTTCGAAGGCGGCGCGTGTCATGATGTCACGCGGCTTGATGTCCTTTTCCAGCAGGACGCGAATGGCGGCTCCGGCGTCGATGCATTCCTGCAGCTTGGCCGGGTCTTCTGCCGGAGTTGACGCGCTGTACGGCAAACTCATCCCGAGTGCTTCGATCGCCGATGACATCGTGTTTGCCGTGTACATTCCGCCGCAGGCACCAGCTCCGGGGCAGCTTTTTCGTACGATTTCCTGACGTTCTTCGTCGGTGATCGACTTCGCCAGGTATTCGCCATAAGACTGGAACGCCGAAACGATGTCCAGTTTCTCACCCTTCAGCCCACAACCCGCGCGAATGGTTCCGCCGTAAACCATCAGCGATGGACGATTAAGCCGCCCCATGGCCATGATGCAGCCCGGCATGTTTTTGTCGCAACCGGGGAGACTGATGTTGGCGTCGTACCATTGTCCGCCCATCACCGTTTCGATGCTGTCCGCAATGAGGTCTCGCGACTGCAGCGAAAACGACATCCCATCCGTGCCCATCGAAATACCGTCGCTCACGCCGATCGTGTTAAAACGCATTCCGACCAGACCAGCAGCGTCAACGCCTTCCTTCACTTTGGCCGCGAGGTCCAGCAGGTGCATGTTGCAGCTGTTGCCTTCGTACCAAACGCTGGAAATCCCCACCTGAGCCTTGTCCATATCCGCTGGCTGCATCCCGGTGGCGTAAAGCATCGCCTGCGACGCGCCCTGGGAACGTGGTTGGGTGATTCGGCTGCTGTATTTGTTCAGTTGGGTCATGGACGGTCAGAGATTCGGAGCGTGATGGCGACGTGATGATTAAAGGACTCTCCACATCGACGATGTTGGTGTGGGAGTCGAGGGATTTTCCCCCGAGCATACCGCGCCACTGAGCAGTTCTCGACCGTTTCACCCCGGAAATCGCAGCTTGCCGGTGTTCCCATGAGGGCTGACTTTGAAAAGCCTACCTAGCCCCCCTCATCGGAAGCCGGTTTCGGTGCCTTATCCGCATCGACAGCATATTTCAGCAGGGTTCCCATTGAGATATGCTCAATCGCGGACATGTGAGTGGCCTCCAGAACGATTTTGCAGGCGGCATTGGCTTCCAGGGCTTCCAGCCACCGCGGAAGGCAGATGCACCAGCGATCGCCGTGAGATAATCCGGGAAAGCGATATTCCGGGCGAGGCGTGCTGAGGTCGTTGCCGGCGGCTTTGGAGAACTCCAGAAAGTCGTCGGTCACTTCAGCGCACACCGTGTGCATGCCGTGGTCGTCCCCGCAGGTGTCGCAGGTTCCCGTTCGGAAGAAGCCCGTCATTGGGTCCGTCGAACAGGCGATCAGTTCGCCACCAAATACATTCTTGGCCATAAGAGCCCTTTGTGGCATGGAAGCCTGTGAGTCATTTCAGGACGCAGGAATCGTAACTCCGACAAATCCGCCTGCGATTAAGCCACATAGCCTGAACGGCATGGCTGAACCTGCGTGATTCGTTCAATCTTAACACGTTGCAGCCATGTTAAAAGCAACCCGCTTCCAAACAGATCCATGGTAAACGCCGAAGCCCTCGAATCCCCGCCGTGTTTTCGATCACGTAGATCCGGTTCCCACCGGACGAGATCCTGAAGCACCGTCCGGTAGGAACCGGACCTACATCGACTGTTTGTCCGTTTGCAGGTCTCGAACAGGCAAGCCTTCCATCACCACATTTTTGTAGCCGCTGTTGTCCATGCGGCGTTTCACAAGCTCTGTCAGTCGGTTTAGCAGTTCTTCCGCGCGACCTCCCTGGCATTCCAGAGTAATATGCCCGGCTCGATCGTCTTCCATGTGTTGCTCAAGGAAGGCGGACGATGCCGTTTTGGTTTCGTACTTCCACAGTCCGTATTTCCAGTAAACGGCAGATTCTCCTGCGGCACTGCCGATGGCAGAAATGATGCTGCGAACCAGCGACGGATTCAGAAAGTCGAATCGCCAGCGGCGTTGCAGCGTTCCTTCTGCCTGCTTTGTCCAGCGACCGGCCAGTTCGTGTTCGATTTCTGAGTACTCCGGCAACAGGTCCGGAGCCACGTATTCCGTTTCCAGCCCGTTGCGGTTGCCGGACGTGCCGTGTTTGCGATGTTTGAAGCACACACCGCAGGATTCCATGAAGCTAAGGAACAACTGCTGTTCTGAATCGGAATAGTCCTGCCATACCAGAGCTTTCAGCAGCCCGGCAGTAAAGCGGCCCTTTAGTAGTTTGAGCTGGCGATAACAGCTTTGGCGATGGAAGACGGTGTAGATCGCGTCCAGAGCCCAGCTTTGGTCCAGGATGATCTGATTGTTGAACAGGCCCTTCTGATAAAACACGATGCCCGCGTTGTGCAGATAGGCCAGCAAATGGGCGGGACTGCTGACATCTTTCTTTCGTTCGCACAGCTTCACGAAGTCGTCGTAGCTCAACAGGCGATGTCGTCGTTTGGCGAGATCTGTCTGACGAGCGTCCGCGTCGATCCATTTCAGGATCTGACGCCGCACTTTGGCTCGCCCTTTGCCGATGGTGGTCACACCTTCGTGTTTTCTTAAATGCCGAACGGCTTCCACCAGAGCTTCATTCAGTGACTGTCGGCGGCGATCTTCTTTGGCACTGTAGTGAACTGTCTGAGTGTAAAGCGTTGATGGAAGTTCTGCCGGAATCTGCTGACATTCGTCTGCCGCGACATCGCACTGGTTTTGAACTACAATTAATGAGCAGACATCTCCCGCCACGTTGCGGACATAATCCAGCCAGTATGGCAACGGATGAATGCGGAATCGGATCTCGCTGTGTTCGTAGTCGATGGAAGATTCGGCGTGAGGCACCCACACCACGACAAACACGGCTCGCGTCTTCATGAACAAACTGTGCGTGCCGTGGTACAGATCCTGCCCACCGAAATCCCACAGATTCAGCAGAATGTCAGGTTCGTCATTGTCAGCAGGAAGCGGCGCCTGAGTCACCGTGATTCCATGCGTTGAGTCCACGGATTCATCAAACTCCTCGTCTCGCAGTCGACGACAGATTTGCGTCTTGCCGATTCGTCCATTGCCAACCACAACCGTTTTCACATCTGACGCGGCCTCTGCCCCTTTTGCCAGATCGGCAAAATGGCTGCGTAAGGTCGGCAGGCAACTTGTGTATTCATTCTCAGATAGAACCTCTGGTGGAACGGTTCCCAATTTTGTTTCATAAAGAATCAATTCCGTCAGTGTAGGATGATTCAGGAAACCCTGAGGCAGTTCAGAAATCTGACATCCACCTGCGTTGATCGTTCGTATCTTCGTCTTCAACAGCGGCGAAAGGTCACTCACCTGCGTAGCACTGCAATCAAGGAATTTGAGGCTTTGAAGATTCGACAGCGGCGAGAGGTCGCTTACCTGCGTATCGCTGCAATTCAGTGATTTGAGGCTTTCTAGATTCGACAGCGGGGAGAGGTCGCTCACCTGCATATAGCTGCAACTCAGTGCGTTGAGAGTTTGCAGATTCGACACCGGCGAAAGGTCACTCACCTGCGTAGCACTGCAATTCAGCCATTTGAGGGTTTGCAGACTCGACAACGGCGAAAGGTCGATCACCTGCGTTCGGCAGCAATTCAGTAAGTTGAAGCTTTGCAGATTCGACAGCGGCGAAAGGTCGATCACCTGCGTACCGCTGCAATCCAGTGA
>CAYZYB010000065.1:0-11458 GCA_964481505.1 uncultured Planctomycetaceae bacterium
GTCAACAACTGCGCGGCCGCCACGATGCTGGTTCTACAGGCGATGGCTTCCGGCAAAGAAGTCATCGTTTCGCGCGGACAGCTTGTCGAAATCGGCGGCGGCTACCGTTTGCCGGAAGTGTTTGCAGCTTCGGGCGCGATCCTCAAAGAAGTTGGCACCACCAATCGCACCTACCTGCGTGATTACGAAAACGCGATCGGTGAAAACACGGGAGCCATCATTCGAGTTCACCGCAGCAACTTCTATCAAGGTGGCTTCGTAACCGAACCAGACATTACTGATCTGGTATCGTTAGGCAAAGAACGCAACGTGCCGGTGATCGATGATCTCGGCAGCGGCTGCATTCAGGACCTGTCGAAGTTCGGCCTGAAGGAACCAACTGTTGCCGACAGCGTGTCATCCGGAGCGGACGTGAGTCTGTTTAGCGGCGACAAACTGTTTGGCGGGCCGCAAGCCGGCATTATCATCGGTCGCGGTGAATGGGTCGATGTGTTTCGCAAAAACCCGATGATGCGTGCGTTACGTGTCGACAAAGTCACGCTGGCTGCCATCGAAGCAACGGCGGAGATTCACCTTGCTGGAACGGCAGAAACAGAATTGCCACTTCTGCAGATGCTGTCACGCTCAGCCGACAGCCTTCGAGAATCCGGCGAAGTCGTTTTACAACAACTGGAAGCCTCCCAGCGAAGCCATATCGAACTTACAGAATGCACTTCAGAAATCGGCGGAGGATCTGTCCCAGGCTCACAGATCCCCAGCTTTGGACTCAGGGTCAGCGGCATCAACAGTGATGCGTTGACCGAAAAGCTGCGCGGAAATTCGCCAGCAGTGCTTGGACGAATCCAGGACGACAGTGTGATTCTGGATTTGCGTACTATTCACGAAGAGCAAGTAAAACAATTCACTGAGGGCCTGCGAGCAGCGTTAAGTTAAACGTAAACGTGTCGTGCACGTAAAGCCGCCTTGATGCCTCGCCCCCATTGCAGAAACGAAGACAATCATCAACCAGACAGAAGAAACACTCGCCAGCAAACACGTCGTCCTGCTTGGAGTCGGCCACACGAACGCTCACATTGTGCGTATGTGGGGCATGAACCCGATTCCAGACACATCGCTGACCTGTATCTCCGATAACGCCATTGCTACGTATTCCGGCATGCTGCCAGCTGTGCTGGCGGGGCAGATCCCGCCCGAAGAAATGGAAATCGATCTGGTTCAATTATGCTCTTCAGTGGGCGCTCGATTGATCACCAGCGAAGTGACGGCGCTCGACAAAAAAAAACAACTGATACACTTTGAAGATCGGCCGTCGATTCCGTTCGACGTGCTGTCGATCGGAATCGGATCCGTCCCTTCTGTCGACGACGTTAAAGTCACGGGCAACTCGCTGCTGAAAATCAAACCGATGCAGACGTTCCTGAATCGGTTATCGACGGCTCTTGATGACGCCGTCGAAAGAATGCGGGCAAAAGCCGCCATCGACTCAACAGAAGAAGAAACTCGACCGCTGAAAATCGTGGTCGCTGGCAGCGGCGTTGCCGGAATGGAAATTACATTCTGCCTGCCGCCGTTCCTCAAAAAACACACATCGGTTCCGTTTTCGCTGGAAGTCATTACTCGCAGCAGTCAAATTTTGCAGGGCGTGATTCCTTCGATGCGAAAACGCGTCGAAGAAGTGCTTGAGCAGCGAAACATTCCGGTGCGAACCGGCAAAACTGTCTTACGAGTGGACAACGACGGTTTGCACCTCAACGACGGTTTGCTTGTTGAAGCAGACCTCGTCATTTGGGCAACGGGAGCCAGCAGGCCGGAACTGCTCACCAGGCTCGACCTTCCACTGGACGCCCGCGGCTTTCTGGCGACGAACAACAGACTGCAATCAACCTCGGCGCTACCAATTTTTGCGGTCGGCGACACAGGGACCATTGTTACAGAAAAACTCCCCAAGGCCGGCGTCTATGCTGTGCGGCAGGGCCCGATTCTGTGGCAGAACATCCAGCGACAACTTGCTGACGAGCCACTGGAACCGTACGAACCGCAACGCTCTTTCCTGAAATTGCTGAACACCGGCGACGGCAACGCAGTCGGAGAATGGAAGGGCTTTAGCTTCGGTGGCGCAGCAGCGATGAAGCTGAAGGAGCGGATCGATTCGAAATTCATGAAGATGTATCGTGTGATGAACACGATGGACAACAGCGCCGATCCGATGCAATGCAAAGGCTGCGGCTGCAAACTTGGCGGCGAAGTGCTGGAAGGTGCGCTGACGACGGCCGGAGGAAATGCAAAGTCTGCTATCATCAGCGCAGATCAATTAGACGATGCAGCCATTATCGAAACTTCTGCTGGGCGAATCGTTGCGTCAACAGACTTCTTTTCCAGCCCATTCGATGACCCGTATCTTGCTGGTCGTGTGATCGCACTGCATTCTGCCAGCGATCTGGTTGCCATGGGCGCCAGCGTGAAGGCCGCTTTGGCGAACGTCGTGCTGCCAAAAGGGAAACCACGCAACCAGCGACAGGCTTTAAACGAACTCCTGGAAGGCGCACGGCTGGAATTCGAAGCCATGGGAGCTCAAATCGTCGGTGGTCACACGATCGTCGGCCCACGCTGGGAAGTTGGCTTCACAGTCATCGGAGAACCGCTGGCAGAAGCATTGCTGCGCAAACAAAATCTGCAAACGGACGACGTTTTGTACATCACAAAGCCGCTTGGCATTGGCGTGCTGTCGGCCGCTCACATGCGCAGCCAGTGTCGAGCTCGCGACTATGAAACGCTGATCGCCACAATGCTGCAGCGACAACATCCGATCGCTGCGCTCGCCTCCGACCTCGGAATCAATTCCGGTACAGACATCACCGGCTTCGGACTTGCCGGGCACCTGATCGAAATGCTGAAAGCCAGCCACAAAACCGCTTCCGTAGAACTCGACAAAATTCCTCTGTTGCCCGGCACAGCAGACGCCATCAACAGCGGAATCGAGAGCACACTTGCCCCGGACAACCGACACATCGAATGTCTGATTGGCGTATCGGGAACGCATCATTCCACGCCCGAATATCGCGTTCTGTTTGATCCGCAGACCAGCGGTGGGTTACTGCTGGGTGTTCCGCCCACACTTGCCAAAAAGTTCGAAGAAGAAGTCCTCGCCACGGGCGCAGGCACCGCAATTGCCATCGGCAAAGTCACCGATGCACCGAAAAGTGAACCGCTGCTCCAAACAGTATAGACAGATGCCTTCGTCATGCGTTTGAGGAGGACTGCCAGATTGAAAACTCCAGCCGAGATGAAGCGCAGCAAATCGAGCTACACCGCATCATTCGGCCGGTTTTCGCTGTCGATCGTTTCTTTCCCGTAAAATGGCGGACGAACTGGCTGAAAATCCGTTACCTTTTGGCAACGGAACGAATACATGCGAGCACCCATCCCGAATTCTCTGCCCATTTGTCCAATGCCTGGAAAAAACTGATGAACCAAGCCATCGTTGACCCCACTGAACTTCGCCGGTTCGCTCAAACGCTGCGCCGTTTTAACGAAGAAATCAACGCTGGCACGGCGGCCCTGGGAGGTCAGATGCACACGCTCGCTCAGACCTGGCGCGACAAAGAGCATCTGAAATTTGCAGAAGACTTCGGCAGTAACATGAAAGCACTGAGCCGCTTTGTGGAATCGAATGAAACTTACATTCCCTATCTCCTGAAGAAGGCGCAGCTGATTGAAGAATATCTTCAGCAACAGTAGTGAGTCCGTTGTGGAGCCTCTGACAACAAACTGAAGAAACTCAGAATGCCTGAATCAGCCAACGTCCGATCCATTGATGCCGTCAAACGGTTTCATGCTTCCGTGCTTACGTTTCAGGAAGAAGCTCGCCTGTGCATTTCCGCTTTGGAAATGCAATTGCTGCGATTCATGGGATGGCTCGAACGCGACCGCCCCGTATTCTGGAAACGGGAAATCGAACATTGCTACCGCGAAATGAGCGAATGGCGAGTGCGACTGCATCAGTGCAAAATGCGAAAAATGGGAGACTTCAAACCTACGTGTTTCGAAGAAAAGAAGGCGTTGGAAAAAGCCAGGAATGATCTTGAGCACGCTCAAAAACAGGTCCCGGTCGTCAAGCACTGGATCAACGCCGCTCACCACGAATCGAACGAATATCAAGGTCGTTCATCACAGATGACACAGATGCTGGAACGCGACATTCCCATGCTGCTGGCGATGCTGCACCAGGTGGTCGATCGTCTGGAAGCATATGGTAACGTTGCAGTACCGGGCGCGCCGGTCCCTCCCCTGGCGGTCGACACAGATTCGGCGGAACCAAGCGTTGAACCGAACGCAGCAGCCAATACCGAACCATTGCGCAACGACAATTCAGAAACGGAAACGAAACAATGAGAAACGCAGACTTTATGTCACCGGCCGCCCGTCTGGCAGAATCGATGAAACAACTCGAACGAGTCTGGATGGAAACAAAGGAAGAATGGTCCGACGGCGTCAGCCAGCGCGTCGAGGACGAATACCTGGTCCCGCTTCACGCTCAGGTTCACGTCATGCTGGATACCGTCGGTAAACTCACAGACGTCATGTCTCAAGCCGAACGCGCATGCATGCATTCGCGCGAAGCTGGTCCGATTCTGTAAATCACGACGGCTTTTCCGCAAAATCTTCGGAACATCTGCGGCGCTGTCCGTTTCCTAAAGTGTCCGCACCATCGTCGGCCAGCTTAAATTACTTCGAACGCAGAATTTGCTGACATGAAGAACGATCAGATCACAATCAGTGAACAACTGAGTCGCATCAGTGGATTGGTCGCCGAATGTGACAAATACCGCCAGGACCTTCAGCACATTCAGGAGCTCCTGCAGGAAACAAGCCATCAACATCAGCAGCAACTGGCTCACATTCGCCAGACCAGCGACACCGCACTGCAAGCCGAACTTCACCGCATCCGCACAGCAGCCGACGGGCAACTGGAAACAGTACAGTTCGACCAGAAGTCACAAGCTGATTCGCTTACCCACGGCGGGGAGTCGACGGCTGCGGAGTTAGCGGCGGAACTTCAGGAAGCAGTCAGCAAGCTGGAAGAACGCCGCAACAGCGAAACGTGGATTCTTCAATCTGTTCTCGACGAAGAAACTCACGACAGTCCCATCGCGCGATTCGAACGAGCGGCAGACACTTTCGTCAACCAAAAAACGAATCTTGACGAACGATTCGAAACACTCCAGCAACAAATCGAATTTTCACAGCAATACCTCTCACACTGTCATGCCGCCACAGTAGTCACATTACCCGCGCCGACTGTTGAGAACGATTCTCGGGAAGAGTTACAGAATACGGTTGTGGCGGCGGCTGATGATGTGCTGTCGGTGGCCAATCAGCTGGAACGCCTGCATTCGCCGCAATGGGTCCGCGGCTTGCGATTGTGGGGGCTCGGTTTCCTGGGATTCGTAGTCCTTTGGATCGTTATCATTGCGGTCCGCGCGGACCTGCGGCAATTTCTGAATCCAGAACTCGGAAAACCCGATTGGGAATGGGTCGGTGTGTCGGCCGTGATCGCCCTGGTCGTCATGGTACTCGGTTGCCTGATGCTGCTTATGTCTGTGCAGAGCAAACTGCGGTCACGATTTGAAACGATGCTGCAGCACTTCAGCAATGCCGAACACGCGCGGTCGTTGTGGGAACAAAAAAGCGAAAAGAACATTGACCGCCTGCACAGGACATCCGAAAAATGGCGAAGAGAAGTCGAATCGCGGCGCAGCGAACAAACTGAAAAACTCAAGAACGAAATTGATTCAAAACTGGCCGACATTCGTTCAAAAACAGCCCAGCAGCAAACGCAGTTACAAGCGGATATTGAGCGTCGCATTCAGCGGTTGACAACAGACGCTGCCGCAGCGGAAGCAAGTATTCGCAGCCGCTGCGAGAGCGACCTGCAATCGATTCAACAGCGGTTCAGCACAGAAGTGCAAACCAGTTTGCAAAACTGCGAAACGGAAAATCAACAAGCCACGGCGGCACAACGTGGAGCGGCTGAGGAATTGTTGTCTCGCTGGCATCACAGCATCAACGAAATCCGGACAATCACCCAGGCTGCAGCTTCGATTGCCGCTCCCACACTAAGGTGGCCATCGAAACCGGATTGGAAAATCCCGCAGTCGATGCCCGATTGCCTTTCCGTTGGTGATGTACTGATCACCGCAGTAAAGCCCGTTGAATCCATCGAAGCCACGGACGCAACAAAACTCTGCGTCGAAATGCCGGCGATTCTGCGTTTCCCCAACGATACCAGCGTTCTCGTCGAACATGATTCGGCGGGACGAGAGCTTGCGTTGAGTTTCATTAGGCGACAACTTTTGAAGTTGCTGACCGTGATTCCCGCAGGGCGGATTCGACTGACGCTAATCGATCCGGTTGGTCTGGGCCAGAGCTTTTCCGCGATGATGCATCTGGCGGATTTTGATGAGCTGTTGATCCACAGTCGTATCTGGACAGACAGTTCGCAGATTCGCGATCAGTTGCAAAAGGTGACTGAGCACATGGAGAACATTTTTCAGACGTATTTGCGAAGTCAATTCGACACAATCGAAGAATACAACGCCTCCGCCGGAGAGGTCGCGGAACCGTATCACTTTGTCGTCGTCGCAGGCTTTCCAACCGCGTTCACAGAAGAATCTGCTCGACACATTTCGTCGATCCTCACCAGTGGACCGCGTTGTGGTGTGCATGCTTTGGTCGCATGGAATCCTGCCGTTGCCGTGCCGCCTTCATTTGACATCGACGACCTCACCAATAACTGCGAACGGTTTCATATCGTCGGTGATACCGTTCAACCCAGGCTCACGCTCCCGGAATCTGTACTTTTTGAAGCGTACCCCGAACCGCAATCCGAGCCGTACGTGAAGCTTGTCCGTGAAGTTGGCGAACAATCCAAAGACGCACGCCGAGTCGAAGTGTCGTTTCGCCGAATTGCTCCGGCGCCCGACGAAATCTGGTCGCACTCCACAGCCGATGGCGTTGATTTGCCGATTGGTCGAGCGGGGGCGGCGCGGCTGCAGTTTATGCGACTGGGGCGAGGCACTTCGCAACATGTTCTGGTCGCCGGAAAAACGGGTTCCGGTAAGTCGACGTTCCTGCACATCCTCATCACGAACATCGCGCTGCATTACAGCCCGGACGAAATTCAGTTCTACCTCATTGACTTCAAGAAGGGCGTCGAATTTCGAACTTACGCAGCCAACAAACTTCCGCACGCTCGCGTCGTCGCCATCGAAAGTGACCGTGAATTCGGCCTTAGTGTTTTAGAACGTCTCGACGAAGTTCTGCAGGAACGCGGAGAACTCTTTCGTGATCGCGGCGTACAGGACGTCCCGTCGTTTCGTGAACAGTTTCCATCAGAACCAATGCCACGGCTACTGCTGCTGATTGATGAATTTCAGGAATTCTTCACCGCAGAAGATCGTGTTTCTGCGCGAGCGTCTTTGCTGCTGGACCGGTTGGTTCGACAGGGGCGAGCGTTTGGAATCCACGTTCTGCTGGGCTCACAGACACTAGGCGGCGCCTATTCGCTGGCTCGCAGCACCATGGGGCAAATCGCCGTTCGCATCGCGCTGCAATGCAGCGAAAGTGACGCGCATCTGATTCTTAGCGAAGACAACATGGCAGCGCGACTTCTAACCAGACCGGGCGAAGCCATCTATAACGACGCCAACGGCCTGGTGCAGGGCAATCACCAGTTCCAAATTGCCTGGCTGGAAGAAGCACAACGAGAAGAAGCCATTCAAAACATGCTGGTCCATCAGCAGAAGGTTGGCGCTCGTGAATACGGCATGGTTGTCTTCGAAGGCAACGTGGCACCAACCGTCGAACTGTGCGGTCCACTAAATGCATGGCTGAACAGCACAGACGACGCGACGCGCAAACCCGTCGACGCACTGGCTGTCTGGCTGGGCGAACCCGTCGCCATTTCAGCACCATCCCGTATCGAACTGCGTCGCGCCAGTGGGCAGAATGTACTAATCGTTGGACAGGATGAAAACCAGGTCGACAGTCTAATGGCCTGCACGATACTCAGCATCACCTGTCGGCCACAGGCCAAAAGCGAGCAACCACAACCTCCCAAAGTCACCCTGCTTCACGACGAACGCGATGCAGAATCTCACGGCAAATTCGTCCAGCTCCGCGACAGCATGAAGCTGGAATCGTTTACACTGAAAGGTCCCGCAGACACCGACGCAATAGTCCAGGAACTCTTTGATGAAATCATAGCACGCGAAGAAAACGCAACCCGCGCCAGCGGCGCGGAACACGTGTTCATTGTGCGCAGCATTGGTCAGTTCCGCAGCCTTCGCAAAGACGAAGACGACTTCGGACTCGGCGGCTTCGGCGAAGCGAAAGCTCAAACTGTCTCATCAATGTTCAGCGATGTCCTCAAACGTGGCCCGCTGGTGGGGATTCACGTTGTCGTTTGGTCGGATACCTTCAGCAATGCCATCCGCTGGCTGTCGAATTCACTGCTCCGCGAATTCGAAACTCGCATCGCATTCCGAATGAATCAAACAGATTCCGCCAGC
Organism: uncultured Planctomycetaceae bacterium; assembly: GCA_964481505.1. GTDB lineage: Bacteria > Planctomycetota > Planctomycetia > Planctomycetales > Planctomycetaceae > Fuerstiella. The sequence continues at coordinate 8,571 of CAYZYB010000065.1, forward strand.
CTGGTAGACACTCCTGTCGCCGCAACGCTGGGGCAGGGCAGAGCGATCATTTACCGCGACCAGACCGGCACAACAGAAAAGTTCCGCGCGTTTGCATGGCCTTCCCACGAATGGCTGCAAACGCTGGTTGTCGCAGAAGGCGGCCCGGCTGATTCTCCATTCGACATCGATTCGCTGAACATCGAATAGCTCAAATTCACTGAGGAACTTTCCGCATGACGGTCAGTCGCACGCTCTACAGCGGTGTCGGCCGCTGAAGCTTTCGCTTTGCCAGAATCAATTGACGACGCACTTCTGCGGACGCATCGCCCGAATCGACGCAGTGTTGCAATTCCTGAACAGCTATTGCCCAATTAGACATTTGTGCCGCGATGATTCCTTTCGTAGCTCGGAACGGCATGACGTCCGGGCATGTCGTAACAGTGGAGCTGGATAGCGCGAACGCACGATCAAGAATCCGGACTGTTTCTTCGTCTTCGCCCGCGTGACTGGACGGGTCGAGGGAAGTGTCTGCCTCAAGTTTTTTCAGCAATGTCCATGCCAGATTGTTTGCAATGACTGGGTGTTCAGGTGCGCCCTGATGAGCCTTCTCAAGCAGAAGTAAAGCAGGTTTGTATTCTTTGCGAATAACTTTCTCCGTGCCCAGTAAAAGTGCTGGCAAAAATTCCCCTTCGCCATTCATCAACGCAGTGTGCAGTCTCACGATAGACGTTGGAAGTTTGAAACGCTCCCCGGTGGACAACTGCAGTTCCGCAAATTCGTCCGTCGCACGTTCATCAGTCGCCAGTGATACATTCGGCGCATATTTTAGCGCGAGTTCAATGTCTGCGAGTTGCATCATCGCTTTATCGTGAGCCATCAATTGCAGCCAGATGGTATAGTGCTGAATCAATTGATCGACGAGTTTTGGTGATGCATCAGATGAGTACCCTTCCAGCAGGACGAACATGGATTCCAGAATTCGATTCTGCGCCGCTATACAACGACTTAAATCCAGCCGCACAGCCGTGTCATCCGGAGAATTTGATAGTTGATTCCGCAGGCGGTCTTCGGCCTCTTGAAGACACTGATTGGCCGAGCGCAAATCGCCAGCCCTGGAATGACTTGCTGCCAACAACAAAAGTGCTTCAGAGTTTTGACGATGTGACTTCAGCGTTTCTATCACTACGGTATGGTAGTTGTGACTTTGAAGCTTCCGCGCCAGTGCAATGGCAGGTTTAATTTCTCTGGGAGCAGCGAATACATCGTGCTGCATTGCCAGAACCTGAATCACATCTGTCTGCGGCTGACGGGTGCGCCAGTATTCGGCCAGGAATTTGTGGGCAGGCGGAAAACTGGCGACACCGCGGCGGCGCGGTGCCAGGGAATTCATGATCATGAGTGCTCGACGCAGCAACGGCGCGGATGTTCTACCAGCTTGCGCCTGTGTCTCCAGCAAATGTGGCGACAGGTCATCCCGATGCTTTGATTCTTCGTAAAGCTGTTTCGCGAATCGAAAAGACTCCGCTTGTGGGTCGTCTGATAGCTGAAGCAGTTTCGTAAAGTACACTTCCGCACCGGGATCACCGTTGCTAACAGCTTGCTCCGTCAACTGCCGATAATCCGCCAACATGGATTGACGGTAGGAATCACGGCCAGCCCACACGAATAACACAATCAAGCTCAGGGAACTAAGCACGGCAAACGCCGCCGGTAACATCCCGGACATTGGACGAGAACGGATGTAGCGCCGCAAAAATGGAATCGTGCCCAACAGAAACGACAAAAAGTGGAATTGGAATTTTCGCAGAAGGCCAATCAATCCTGTTCCTCCACTTCCACAACATCCGATTCGCTCGTCGACTCTGCCTGAGTTGATTGCAAGGCCGTTCTTTCCTCCGCGCTGCCAGGTAATGCGGCCTTAAAGGTCGACTGAATCTTTTTGACCATCCGTGCAAACAAGACATGCTCCGACTGAAACTCGGGCGTCAGCGACAAGCCATGTTTTTTCACATCCAACTCCAACTGCCAGATCGCAGAGGAGTTCGTCTCGGTGGTTTCGGCGATGGCCGCCGCGACGTTGTCTCGGAACTGCTGCGTCATGCCTTGTGAGTAACCGGCTGGCACCGGAACAATCTCGCCACCAGGACGAAGTTGACAACAATGAATGTGCGACCGCGCACCATCCTCGTCCGTCATCTGAAGCGCAAGCAGATTCTGATCATATGGATATCCGGGCAGAGAATGGACAGATCGTTGTTCCAGCTTCCAGCCTTGATCTTCTCGCGACTGAATTACGTTGTAGGACTCGTAAAAGGGACCAGAAACAGAGAAGACGATCGTTCCAATCTGCGATTCCATGTGCCAGCGTTTAGAACTCGACGGGCTGCCATGTACTAAAGTCGATTCCTTTCCGATTGTGTGTTCGAAGCTGGTTGTTTTACTCACTGGGATGCCATCCAAAGTGTCTTTGCTCAGAGAGTGAAACTGTTGCATCCTGAGTGTCGGGGCGACAGAGTCGCCGCCGTGGGTGATTTCCGCTTTATCTGAAGCGTACAGGCTCTTGCCTACGATTCCCCAATATGCGATAGCAAATACGCAAAGGAGCAGGGTTAGACCGGCGAGCATTCCCGATCGTGTGACAGATTTCAGGTACCCCAGCGGCCGATGTATGCCCAGCAGTTTTCTGTCACGAATGGCGAGAATGTCCCACAGAATCGTCGGAGTCAGTCCAATGCTGTTGCCCTTTTCGAGATTGCTAATCATCCGAGGCATCCTGTCTTCATTCACTGGGGAGAAGACCAGGTCGACGGCGCACCGCGTGCTCCAGAGTCCAGCGAAGGCCAGAAGCATCATTGCAATGCCAAGTACTTCATGTTTCAAACCGTGCGATAGATCCAATTGTAACC
>CAYZYB010000066.1:0-11436 GCA_964481505.1 uncultured Planctomycetaceae bacterium
GAACATAGATCCACTTTCCGTTGTTGTGGAACTTCATGTGGCGCGGACCGCCGCCGGGAGCGATCTCGCCGAAGCCATGAGCGTCCAATTTTGACGCGGCCGCATCGGCACGGTAGATGACAACCTTGTCGAGTCCCAGATCGGGGACAAAGGCGAAGCGATTGTCAGGCGAGAACCCGGTCCAGTGAGCGTGCGATGCATCCTGTCGACCAGGAATCGCTTTCGATCCACCTTCATGTTCAATGATCTGAGTTCGCGCCTTCAACGAACCATCGTCGTTCAGTGAAAACACCCCCGTAGAGCCGCCACCATACTGAGCGGTCAGTAGTGTCTTTCCAGTGGCGTCAACGGAAACGTGAGCGGCTCCACCGTCACCAATTTCTGCTGAGTTGAGGAATGTCAATTTTTGCCGGCCTGTCGCCCCATCGATGGAGTAAGCGGCAACGCAGTTTTTTCCTTCGAGGCTTCCAACGGCGTACAACGTTGGCAACTTTGGATGCATGGCCAAAAATCCGGGGCCCGAAATTTCGGCGGCCAACTCAGGGTCGGACAGTTTTCCGTTGTCAGTGTTCAGCGAGCAATGATAAATGCCCTCGCTCGGCTTGCGACGACTCGTGCCCAGCCAAACATCAATGACATTGCCATTTTGCGATGCCACGGGCGCTGCGGCGAACGAAACAGTAAGTGGGGAAGCAAATAATGTGAGTTGCACTACAACTAGAGACAAGGTTTTCATGAGCACCTGGATTATGCGAGGGAGACGATCTTTCTCGGATCATTACATTTCCGCCTGCCCAGTGAAAGTGTAGCGAACCGCACAGACTGCTTCGTTTTGCTGAAAATCTTCCCCATATCACACGTTGGCGGTCACAACCTGTACTGTTTATGTGTTTTCCATGACTGTTGTGGCCGTGAACTTCCCGTCACGCCAGCCAATTCAGAGATTCAACCATTGAAGACGCAGGAGTAGGCGATCTACAATGACGAGTAAGAACGAAATCGGGGGCGGTTTGTTTTGGAATCCTTCCTTCTCACACTTGTCCTCTCGAATCGCTTCGGTGGCGATTCACCTTCAAATTCAACATTAATCAACTAGGTGGAAGACAATGCGAAAGCAACTGTTGTGCCTGATGATGGTAGTCGCTGCGGGATGCGGCGAACCTCCAGCATCGGCCCCGACGGCGTCAACTTCTGGAGCCGCAGCTGCGGAATCAGAGAATGCCGTTACTCTCGTGAAGTTCACGTGTCCGGGTATGACCTGAGGCGCTTGTCGTGCAACGGTCACAAACGCCTTGCAATCGCTACCGGGTGTAGCGAACGTAAAAATCGACGCTGGCGAATTCTCAGCAACTGTTTCAGGAGACGTAGAAGCATTCGTTGTTGCGGATGCTCAGGCAGCACTGGACAAGAGCGGCTTCCCCGCTGAAACGACAGAAGAGCTGAGCGGTTCGTAATGATTCGCGAAGAGCATACAGTTGCGTGATTGCGATCTCGTGATAACTCGACTTTCGCTTACAAGCAACAAAGACTCGGTCAGTTCTACTGACCGAGTCTTTTTCATGCGCTTCGTACGCCGTCGAACTTGCCGCAAAAAGAACACGTCAGAGAATCTGCGATCACTGCTTCTACCGTTCTCCAACGAAGCCGCATTGGCAAACGATCGCACATTACAATACGTTTTGCAAAACCGTGGCGCAAGGCGTTGTTCAAAGGGAATCACTCGTCGCGCTAAATTTGCGAGCATGAGATGAACGAAGCAGACTACGAACGCTGTCCATCCTGTTCCACTCCCGTTCGTCACGTGACGTTGAAGAAATATGGTGGCGTTTGCCGTCGGTGTGATAAACAGCCATTCGCCCACAGGACGCAGTGGATGTTCTTTGGCCTGATGGCAGTCGCGGCACCGGTCGCGGCAGTCCTGCTGGATAATGAACTCGCAGCACTGGAGGCAACCGGAGGCAGTCGACGCATCAACATTCTGATCGCCATGGCTTACAAAGTTGCCGGGCGCTCAGGTGTGTTCGTTTTAACTTGTAGCATTGGGCTCTTATGTGCCATCCTTTGTTATCGGGCATTCAGAAGCGACAAGACCGCAAAAATCCGCAATGACATCACCAGTTAGTTGGCCCTTTCGTAGCGGATGCGTAGTCCAAAGAACTTTACGGCTGATCGCGACGTTATCCGATGCTCTACTGTTGCGCTACATCAAGCCGGACACCATCAAAAAGATTCCCAGCACGATCAACAGCCGGTAGATCCATTTGATGAAACGTTCCGTTGCCAGCTTCGCCGTGAAACGCTGCCCAAACAAAGTGGCAACGACAACAAGTGGCGCCGCAATCGCCAATCTTGTTAGCGTTGCCTGAGTAATGTTGCCTGCGATGCTGTGCATCGCGATGACCCAGGAACTGCCGAACAAAGTGTAGGCCTGCATCGTTGCTCGAAACCTTGACGGTGGCCATCGTCGCAACGCCGCGAAGAACACAATCGGCGGCCCGGCTGTGTTGAAAGCACCACCAAGAATTCCCGCGGCCAGTCCGAAGGCCGGTGCCGGGCGATCTGACGCAATGTGCAGTTGCTCAGGCTTCAAGAGTGACCAACCGGAGAAACCGACGACGACACCACCAAGAATTGTCCTCGCGATTTTCTGGTCAACAACACCGGCTAACCAGATTCCCATCGGGACACCGATAATGCCGAACACGATCAACGTTGCCGCGGACCGAAACTCCACGGCCTGCCGTTCGCGACACAGGATCACCACCGCAATCAGGCAGGCCACCATCGACATCAACGAGGCCGCTTCTGTGGTGGGCAACAACATGAGCAGTAGCGGCATCGCCACCAGAGCATCCGCGAACCCAAACGCACCGCGGACAAACGCCGCCAAACCAAGAATGACGATGACGAAGGTTTCCGGCTCATTCATGGCTACGATGCAATCCAGGCGAGACGCTCGCAGAGGCGTAGCATTCTCGTCAGCTCGCGACTATTGAGCACTCTTCATATCCGGACGCAGCTTTTCCGCTTCGCGCAGGTAGACATGGACGATGTCTGCAGGCTTCCGATCGCTGTTCACGTGCAGCAGAATGCGAATACATTTCTGCATGGCTCCTTCGACCGCAATTTCCGCCGCGCACAGCAACGGCACGGTTGTCATGCCGATATGCCGAGCTGCCTCAGCAGGAAAACAGGACACCAGATCCGGCGTCGTCGTGAATACTGCAGAAATCACATCGTCGAAATCTGTAATCTCATTTCGAGACAGAATTTCCTCGGTCAGCTCGCGAGTGGCGTCGCGGATTTGCTCCGGATCGTCAGCGTCGACGGAAATCGCTCCCCGAATTCCACGCACTGCCATCGGAAAATACTCCCATATCTCGGAAACCGCCACGGAACCTCACCCCTATCTGCAGTGGACCCAGCCAACGGAATGATAAGGGAAGTCAGGCTTGAACGCCTGTTGTGGGCGTTATTCTGGCGATAGGCCGTACGTTGACAAGCGTTCTTTGTTAAGCCAGGCAAAAATCTCGTTCTGATCAGCGTTTTCTCTCGTTTCTGGACACTCTGCAAACTGCTTGAAGTTTCGAGGAACGGCTGTTACCGTTCCCGCTCTCTGGAACAGCTTCTCAGTGCGAATGATCTTGCGCGCGGGCGGCGGCTTCAGCCTTTCGACAACTCGGCTTGCTGAAATGTTCGGTGCCGAGCATCTACTGCGTCCCTTTTAGTTTATCGGGCGCCACACTCAGTCGTGACCAACACGGCACATACCTCACGAGGTCTAACTCAAAATGGCAGACAAGTACGTTTACACGTTCGGTGACGGCAAAGCAGACGGCAACACGACTCAAAAAGAACTGCTCGGCGGTAAAGGAGCCAACCTGGCGGAAATGAGCCGCATTGGCCTCCCCGTTCCAGCTGGCTTCACAATCACCACCGAAGTCTGCACCTACTACTACGCCAACGACAAAACCTATCCGCCGGAACTCAAGGATCAGGTCAACGCTGCCATCGCCGATGCAGAAAAATGCATGGGCAAAAAGTACGGCGATCCTGCCAACCCACTGCTGCTGTCCTGTCGCTCGGGGGCTCGCGAATCTATGCCCGGCATGATGGACACTGTCCTGAACATCGGCATCAACGAAGAAGTCGTTCAGGCTTTGATCAAGCAGTCTGGCAACGAACACTTTGCATGGGACAGCTACCGTCGTCTGATTCAGATGTACGGCGACGTTGTTCTCGGCCTGAAGCCGGAAAACAAAAACCAGGAAGACCACTTCGAAGAAATCCTCGACGCTGCTCGTGAAAAAGAAGGTGTGGAACACGAAGCGGGCCTCAGCGTTGAAGCGATCAAGCAGATTGTTGTCGACTTCAAAGGCGTTATTAAAACACACGCTGGCATCGACTTCCCGGAAGATCCGATGGAACAGCTGTGGGGCTGCATCGGCGCCGTCTTCGGAAGCTGGGGCAACGACCGAGCTGCCGTTTACCGCCGCATGAATGGCATCCCTCACGAATGGGGCACCGCCACCAACGTTCAGGCAATGGTCTTCGGAAACCTCGGCGACACCTGTGCAACGGGCGTTGGCCTGACCCGAAACTGTTCTGACGGAACGCCTGGTTTCTGCGGTGACTACCTGATCAACGCTCAGGGTGAAGACGTTGTTGCCGGTACGCGAACTCCTAAGCGAGTCGAAGAAACACTGCAGCAGGACAAACCGGAAGCCTTCGAACAGCTGACCAACATCGGCAAGACTCTGGAACAGCACTACAAAGAAGTGCAGGACATTGAATTCACCGTTGAAGACGGCAAAGTCTGGATGCTTCAGACTCGAAACGCCAAGCGAACTGGCTTCGCCGCTGTTCGCATCGCTGTCGATCTCGTGAACGAAGGTCTCATCGACGCCAAAACGGCTCTGGAAAAACGACGTATTCCAGCCGACGACCTGAACCAGCTTCTTCAGCCGATCTTCAACCCGGCCGACAAAGAGCAGGCTCAGAAAGACAACCGTCTGCTGGCCAAAGGCATCAACGCGGGTCCTGGTGCGGCGACCGGCCAGATCGTTTTCCACGCGTCTGACGCTGAAGAACAATGGAACACGGACAACGACAAGCAGTTGATTCTGGTTCGAAAAGAAACCAGCCCGGAAGACCTGCGAGGTATGAAGGTCGCCAAGGGAATTCTGACAGCCTTCGGTGGAGCGTCTTCTCACGCGGCTTTGGTATCTCGCCAAATGGGCAAGACCTGTGTCTGCGGTTGCGACGCTCTGAACATCGACTACGAAGCCGGCACCGTAACAGTCAACGGTCAGGTGCTCAAAGGCGGCGACTGGATGTCTGTGGATGGTTTTACCGGCGAAGTCTTCGCTGGCAAGATCGAAACCAGCCCATCGGAAGTCATGGAAGTCATGACCGGCAACATGAAGCCTGAAGAATCAGAAGTGTATCAGCGATACGCTCAACTGATGGCCTGGGCCGACGAACATCGCAAACTGAACGTGCGAGCCAACACAGAATCTCACGACGCAGAAATCAGTCTGCAGTTGGGTGCTGAAGGCGTTGGCCTGTGCCGAACGGAGCACATGTTCTTTGATCACCTCGACGAAATGCGTGAGATGATCTTCTCAACAGAAGTCGCCGATCGCGAAAAGGCACTCGCCAAGCTGATCACCTTCCAGCGTGACGACTTCACTCACCTGTTCAAAGTCATGGCAGGCAAAGCCGTCACCATTCGTCTGTTGGATCCACCGTTGCATGAGTTCCTTTCAGAACACCACATGCACGAAGATCCAGCCCTGGCTGGCAAGCTGGCGTCAACCTTCGGCGTCACTGAAGAAGACGTCAAGCGTCGAGTCGCTGAGCTGGTGGAATCCAATCCAATGCTTGGTCACCGTGGTTGTCGTCTGGGAATCGTGTATCCGGAAATCACGGCCATGCAGGCTCGAGCGATCCTCGAAGCTGCCTGTGCGTGCAAGAAGGAAGGCATCGAAGTTCTGCCTGAAATCATGATTCCTCTGGCCGGCTACAAAGCGGAAGTCGACAACCAGACTGCCGTCATCAAAGAAGTTGCCGCCAAGGTCTTCGATGAACAGGGCGTCAGCGTTGAATTCATGACCGGCACAATGATCGAAATCCCACGAGCTGCTTTGACGGCTGGTGAAATTGCGGACACGGCTGAATTCTTCAGCTTCGGCACCAACGACCTGACTCAAACGGGCCTTGGAATCAGTCGGGACGACTACAAGGGCTTCATCGGTTACTACACCGAAAACGACATCATGCCCGCCGACCCATTCCAGACTGTCGACCAGACTGGTATTGGCCGCCTGATGAAGATCGCCGTCAAAGACGGTCGCGAAACTCGAGGCGACCTGAAAATCGGCATCTGCGGCGAACACGGCGGAGATCCAAAGTCCGTCTACTTCTGCCACGAAATCGGCCTGAACTACGTCAGCTGTTCCCCACGCCGAATCCCAATCGCCCGCCTCGCAGCTGCCCAGGCAGCAGTAGAAGCTGGCTAAGCCAGGACGCCCCGGCAGGCGACTGCGTAGAACGTCAAACCGCCGAGGTTGATGAATGAGAAACAGAAAAGGGCAAGGTGTAGACCTCGCCCTTTTTTCTTTGCGCGGACATCAACAACCACGGATGAAACGAAAAGGCCCAGACATTGGTCCGTTGTAGGCCCGGTTCCCACTGGACAGGCCTTTGCGGTGTCGTTCGGTGGAAACCAAACCTACATTGACTGCCAGACCTAGTTAACTTCAATTCAGAAACAGTTGGTAGCTATTCATACCTAACAAAGCGTTTCGTAAACTCGTTAAGCAAGAATCAGGTAGTCACGAAGTAGATCAATGGCAAAAAAGAAGGCGAAGACGGTCGTTATCGAAGGGGTTACGTTTAAGTACTCGAACATTATCGATCGTATTGCTGGTGTAAGTGGCAGCAGCTCCCTTAAGCACTTGGAGCAGATCATCAAATAGGAAGGCACGGCAAACCTGATTCAGAATGGGATGACTCTGCTCTGTTTTGTCTGTAACGAGAACAAATACACGGCAGCACAGTTCCTTCTCGACGCAGGCGAATTTCCGCACGGCAGGCATTCGAAGCCAAAGGTGCTCAGCACTTTGCGTCCACCGGTCGTTTTCCAAAACCTGAAGCTACAGCAGGCTCTGCTGGAGGCCGGGGCCAACCCTAACGACCCGTTTGCATTCGGATTGGCAGCAAGTATGGGAAAACTCCGTTATTGCGAAGCGTTTCTTGAAGCGGGAGCTGACCCAGCCATAGCAAACGAACACGGAATTCGTCCAGCAGACGCGATGGTCCATTCCAACCGCAAAGCAACGGAGAAGCTGTTTGAGAAATACGGTTATGACTACGACTTCATGGAGATTGCTCCAACGACGCGAGATATGCGAAAGACGGTGGGCGACCGTATCAACAGAAACAAAGCGGCTGCGAGAAAACAACAGAACACAAAGAAGTCACCAGCACCTGCGGGGAAAAAGTCGTTGAACAGAAAACGAAATCCTGGAAGTCAGTAAAGAAGAAAGCCGACACACGAACACAATCGACGACGACCGCAATGCAGGCATCAAAGAAGATGCCTGGCGTATAAAAGAAACCGAACATGTAGCTGTGTTGGCGATGGGGAATGCCGGTTTCGTAGATCCGGTTCCTACCGGACGACCCCAGACGCAACGTCCGGTGGGAACCGGACCTACTTCACTGATGAAATATTCCGGAGTTCGCCAATCATGGGCTACGGCAGTGGAAAAACTCTGCCTGTTGAAGCTATCGAGCAAGCCGGAGCAGAATATCGAATCGGTCGGCGGGTTCGAAGACTTCGAGTAAGTCGAATGCCTGTTCGATCTGTCCCGCATCCAAATAGACATCCGCTAGTCTTTGATGAACATCATCTCGTCTGGAGGTGCTTGGAAACTCTTTGACCAGATCAAGCAGTTCCACGGCGTTTTCTAACGTAGCCAACTGTTCAAACACGTTTGTGTTGTTGTGGAAATATTCGACGTCTTTCCGGGATTTCTCTTTGGACCACGCAATGTCTTCTCGAATCCCCGCGATCGCTTCTTTGGCCATGCCCCTGGCTGCGTAATTTTCCACGAGAAGACGTTTCCAGACTCGCGAATCGTCGGTCAGTTCAAGCAGTCGGCGCAGTTGATCGTCACGATAGGCAATCACGCGCGTTGCAGGCTCGTTGGGATAGAGATTCAGGTGCAGATCCTGTTTCTGGATTTGCTCAAACAACGCAATCAGTTCGTCGGCGGGGGCAAAGTCGGGTTCTGCATCCGTTTTTGATTCGACTTCTTCGTACTGAATCAGGAACCTCTTAAAGAGAACTCGAATAACTGCTGCGCGGAAGGTCTTTTTTAGTGACTTCGCGTAGTCGAGGACGGCTTGCTGGCCTTTTTCCTTGAATACTGATGCAGCGATTGTCTTGATGTCAGGCTTTTCAACGGCGTTGACAGAATTCTGGAGCGTTCTCCGGATGGTGACGTGATACTGTTGTTCCTTTTCGCTGGCCGATTTCAAAAAGGAGGCTCGCAGCTCTTCATCGTCAGAAAGTGCGATATAGAACGCTCGCTCTAAACGGTACGGGTCGTCCTCTTCGTCGACTGCTGCTTTACGCTTCACTTCTGTGATTGCGTTCAATGCGTCCTTTGCGAGTTGGTGGACTCTTGCCAGTTGCTTTTGGTCACCGGACCGGACGGCTTGTTTCGCGAGTTGTTGAAGAGCGGATTGCTCAGCCGCACCCCGAAGGACAGGGCTTGAGAGCTTACTGACGAATTCTCTGGTCTTGTCGAAGCCGTTTCTTCGAAGGAGACCCGCGACGCGAATTCGCAATAGTCTTGAAAGCGAAGAGCGGCCGGATTCAGAATACGGAACACCGGGAGGAGCACCCGGCAGCTGTTTTTTTCCAATCGAGCTGTACCACAAATTTTCGAAACGCAGGAAGTTTTGCTCGTTCTCGTGAAGCATTAACAGCAGAACGGTCAGTATATCGGTCTGCGCTCTGATTTTGAGTCTCAAGAACGTCTCGTCGTCTAAAGCGGCTGTTGTCTTTTGCAGTAGAAGACGGATGCTCCTGGCATAGTACTTCTCCATTCCGTCGCGTGGTCCGTGCATGGAAAAGAACTCCTCGACAAATCCAGGCAGGTCGTATTCGATGGCGTAGTCAAGAATTAAACCGGCCTCCGTCAGATTTGGCGGGTTGTCCGGCCCCCATGGGTAAGCATTCTTTTGAAAACCCACGTACAGGAAATAGTTAAGACTATCCGACGGCTTGGGTTTCAACATTCTTAGCAAGGCGATGGCGTTGTCGATTCCACCTGGCCACTTTAGCTTTCCTCCCGACAACCCTTCGACTGGTTCCGCAAGCATGTACATGGCAGATGCGCCAATGTCTTCAATTCAATCGTCCGTATGCTCTTTGGCGTAGGCCAGACCGGATTCAAAGTTATCAATCATTTTAACGATCGAAATCGGGCTGCGAGCGTACTGAACTTCCTTTTTCTCGTTGTCAGTGTCTGCGTATTCCAACATCTTTGTGATCAGTTGCTCCGCCAGATCCATTCGCCTGGCGTAGAGAAGGTGCTTGACGGTGCCGTTCGCAAGATGAGGCGACTGGAAGGCAGCGATCTTGTTGAACCGGCGATCGGCCGTATCGAACCACGACAGCGCGGCAGTCAGTTCACCCTCCGCAAGCAGGGTTTCGATTCCATCAGAAAGGTCAATGTCCTCCGCCGGATAGTCTTTCGGAAGCCCTCGAAAGATCTCGAGCGCGACATCAGGAAGCTGTTTGCGAATTGCCTGTGCCAGCAGTTCTTCCAATCGATCATCGGCTGTGCTGCGGGAATCAAAGTCCTCCAGCAATTTGCCGTCTTGGAGCGACACTTGTTGCCACGTTTCGAATGCGGCTCGAAGCAATTGTGCGGCCACTTTCGGTTCACGCGGTTCTGCGTCGGCTGCGAACACTGCGGATTGCATCGTAAGGACGAACAGTACAAGCAGATGACTTCGTCGAGCGTACATAGCGAGGCCTTGCAAACTGGATGAGAAACGACGTGACTGCGATGCGCGACAGAATTTCAGTGTGACATCTTTTGAGTCATTTCGAAACTCGCCGTCAGAATATAATCACTGCGCTCGACGAATTTTGCAGCCTGCGGCACTCTGCATTGCAGGATGTGTTCTCCTGAACCTTTATCGGATGTTTCGGAATTGCAGAAAATGTGACAGTGATGAAGACGTTAGTCTTCTCCGGTAGCTTTGGCGACTTCACGAAAATACATGCGAATCAGGGATTCGTATTCAGCGTCGCGGCTGCCCGACATTGCATCTGCTGCGTTGCTGTTGAGTTCTTCGTTGGAGCCGCCCCAGTCGCGTGAGTTTTCCGGGCCGTCGGATTTGCCCGGCAGCAGACCGCTCCAGAGTCCGTCGTTGCCTTTGCCGCCCTGGCCTGGGTTGTCTGATTCGGCGCCTTCTGACATTTGCCCGGGATTGAACTGACCAGGTAAGGCTCCCTGTGCCGCTTGCGCCAGCGACTTTGCTGCTTGCGAAAGCTGTTGACTGCCGGAAGGTGGGCCCGGCTGTCCGCCCTGGCCTGGTTGTCCCGGCTGGCTTTGTCCGGGTTGATTTCCTGGCTGTCCACTCTGTTGTCCCGGCTGACCTTCACCCGATTCACCGGGCTGCCCGCTGGCAGAAGGTTCGCCTTCTGATCCCGGAGACTGTCCTTCACCGCCTTGTTCTGCTGATTCGCCGGATTCTCCTTCACCACTGCCGGGCTGCTCTGAATTCTGTTGCATGGCCTGCGCTGCCTGTTGCAGATCCTGCAAAGCCTGAGCAACGCTTTCACCAACTTCGGTCGGCACCGGCGACGGTGAAGACGCTGCTTGTTCCGCGGGGGTTGCGCCAGCTTGTTGGGCGAGTTCTGCGAGTCTTGCTAAATCTTCTGCCGTGGCTTCTCCAGCCTGACTCGCACTTTGCAAATCGCCCTGCTGGAGTTCCGATCCGGCCTCTTCGCTCGATTGCTGAGCGCCATTCGCGGCCTGTTGTGCTTCCTGAGCCTGCTGAGCCTGTTCCAACATTTGTAGCGCTTCAAGATTCATGCGTTCGGCCAGATCCTGTGCCTGCTGTGGTAACTGAGCGGCTTCCTGCGCGATGCCTTGTTGTGTTTCCTGCTGGGCGGCGACCTGAGAGGCGTCATCCAGCTGCATCGATTCCAGTTGCTGAGCGATCTGCCCGAGACTGTTGCTCAGGTCTTGAGATTCTTCGCGTCGTTCCTGATCAGCGGCGTCAGGCATTTGCTGACTTGCCTGTCGCGCGGCCGATGAGGCCTGCCTTGCCTCCTGAGCCGCCTGCTTGAAGTCGCCATTCGCTGCCTCCGTCGCACTTTGCTGAGCCTCGTCCGCAGCATTCTGC
>CAYZYB010000067.1:0-11337 GCA_964481505.1 uncultured Planctomycetaceae bacterium
GTCGAACTTTTCGGGCAGAGCATTAACACCAGCCTCCGCCGCCGCTGTTGACATTACGGACCGCACGATGAAGAACATCACGACTGCACTCACGGTGCCCGCGAGACCAAACAACGAATACATCACCTTCGGTGAAATTTCCGAATCACTACCGGACTTCTTTTTCTTCTTTGACTTGCCGTCGCCTTTGCTCTTCTTCTTTTTTTTCTTTTTTCGGGACGGTGTTGGCAGAGCAGGCTCATAGTCATCTACGCCGTAGTCGTCTTCAGCACCGTAGTCGTCGAAGCCACCGTCCTCATTGTCGCCGTAATCAATATCTTCAATGTCATCATATTCATCTTCTACAGGAGCAGGAGGTGGCGCAGGTCGCTTCCTGCGTTTCTTTTTCGGCGCTGCTTTTGGCTGGGAAGTTGCCTTTTGCGCCGAGCGAGTCTCCGCGGCAGGCTCTTCAATAGTTGCTTCTTCTTTCGGATGCGGAATTGCAATCACAGTCTGACAACCGGGACACTTCAAATGCTTGCCAGCGTGTTCTGATTTCACCTGCAACGACTTACCACATTTACACTTGAGCTTAATCAAGATTGTTCCCTCGCCTGAATCCAGTGGATGACTGTTAAAAACTTGCGGCAAAGCCATGTCGGCCGCCTAACCAGGTAAATCGGCTTTAGCGGCAGTCCCCTCCACCTCCTAAGATTAACTTTCGCAATGACCCAAATGCAATCAATAGGCACGATTAGTCCGCAGGCAGCATTGCGATCGCACATTCCATTCTCTGGACTCTTTGTGGTCGACATTGGCGTTCCCATGCGATAGACATCTGCTGATTACAGATCATCGATTTCCCGCAGCAGGCCCGAACAGGACAAATGACCGAACTCAGTTTGCAACAACAGATCGAACGCCTGACGAATCAATTGAAACAGCGAATTGGTCAGTTGCCGCCTGGCGATCCACTAAACGACTGGTTTCCACTTGAACTGGATTCGCTGGTCCAACACCACGAAGACAAATTGGACCTGCAGGCAGCCAACGCTCGGCTGCGAGGACTCAAGCAGTTGTCTCATCTGGTGATGCAGCATTTCGTGCGTTTACGAAATCCGGACTTTGACGAACCAGTCGGTGAGTCGAAGGCGTCAACACTTTCCATTGAAGCACGACTGCCAGCAGGTGTTTTGGAAAACGCCCGGACACTGCGATTCAGTATCGAACCTGCGTTGTTACATGAGCCTGCTGCAGAATCGGATTCCGATCCTGTCAGTCCGACGGCGAAGGTCGTTGGCTATCTCCGCGGACTCGATCAATCGCTGCAGGTCACAAACGAACTGTCGATGGAAACTGAAGGCGAATCGTTGATGCAGAAGCTCGACATCACCGATCCGGTGACTCAGGCATCAATGGCCGTGCTTTTTCAGAGTCGCTATCACGCGATGAATGCGGCGATCGCAAAAGCTGACAGCGCGTTTGGCCAGATCCTGGAGTTCGCTTCCGGCATTTCGCCGCGAGGAATGCAGTGGTCGGGCATGAGCCCTGGAACCATCTATGTGGAATCCGATCTGCCACAGCTGATGATTCATAAAGCAAAGCTGATACGCAACGCGATTATCGCCAGCAATCAACAGCGATTGGGCGTCATGCATTGTTGCGGGGCCGATGTATTGAACCTGGAAACAATGCAGGAAGCCCTCACGTCGCTCGATACAGCAAATCCATTTACTCTGGTCACAGAAGGGCTGCTGTTGTATTTCGGAGCAAACGAAATGAAGCAGTTTCTGAACAACATTCGAGAATTACTAAAGTGTCACCCGGATTCCGTGTGGGTCACGGATCTGGTTTCGAAGGCCAATCTGAAGGAACTTCTTGACAGCCACGCCGGTGTTGCCGCTGGCGTTCGAAAGGTGTTTGCGTTGACGGGGAGAGAAGTCGTTCCGGAGAATCCGTTTCAGACAGAAGCTGACATTCATCAATATCTGGACGATCACGATCTGGCTGTCGATTCGACGGTGTCGCTGCGAGACGTCACGTCAGAATTGCAATTCGAGGTCGATATCCCTCAGGCTCAGCGAGATGCTATCGTGGGGACTCGCAGAGTCTGGCGAGTCAAGCTGAAGTAGCTTCCGACGACTCGGGGGGAACGTCTGCCGCGCGGCTGGGGGCGTGTCTACTCAAATCCGTAGCGTTCAAAGAACTCAGCAGCGGGCATCGACTTCTGGCCCTCTGGCGTGTTGATGATGCAGGACAATCCGGTGAGCGTTTCGAGGCCACTAAGCAAGGCGCCTCCTGCTGTGAATTGAGCGATCTTTCCGTCCCATGTGGCAACTGCGAGCGATTTGATTCGCCCGGTCTTCAGATCAACCTCCTGCATGACCGAATGCCGACTGCAAACCACAAGACGATCTTCGTCGATGAGCTGCAGGCTCTTCTGCGGCTCGTTGAATTGCCGAACAAACCGAAAGTCTCCCTCAGTGATGTCCAGGATCTGGAGGTCTCCGCTCCCTGTTGCAATCTCGTGATTGTTTAGCCACACCAAAGCTGCTGGCGGCCGTCCAGAGGTCTTGTGGAGTTTTCGTGACCAGCTATTGGTGGAATCCCAGATCTGCACGTGATCCCAGATCGATACGGCAAGGTAACGGCCATCCGGACTGAAGGTGACAGCCCTCGGGTCAACGCTTAGCGATTGCAGTTCACGGACAACCGATCCGTCCGTAGTTGATCGCAACTGAATGAGTTTTGAATAGTCGATTGTTGCCAGTAATTTTTCGTCAGGACTAATACACATCCGCGTGATCTTATGGTCAACCTCAGCGACTGTCTGAGGTTCGCCAAGTGTGACGGAACTAACGAGCTTCTGATTATCCGCGACGACTGCAAACGGGCATTTCACAATGCGACCTTCGGCAAATCGGAGATAAACGTCTTGTGTTTTTCCACCCCACTGCATCTGTTTCACAACGCCATCGCCCAGCTTTCGCCTGGCCAATAACTTACCATCGGTATCAATCGCCTGAAGATCTCCGCCAGCCACGACTGTCACGACAATGTTGTGAACAGGATGGCAAGCCGTGACAAAGTGAATTTCGTCCTTACGCGCGGTGACAGTTCGGCCTCTACGGAAATCTACCACCTGATGCCGGTTGTGCTCACCCTCCCATGCTTCGCTCACAACAGCCGCCATCGTGCTGCCCGGAGAAACAGAAACGCTTTTCGTCAGAATGGCATTCTTCGTTGTTGACCAGCCCAGCGTTTCGTATTCGGAATTCCCGAAGTGAACTCCGCCTCCAGCTCCGGAAGCGACCCGTTTGCCGTTCGCACTGAATCTGATGCGGAAAGTCGTCCAGAAATCCCAAAACCGGAACGCTGGCTCCGCGTCACCTTTCTTGGACAGCTTCCATTCATAAAACCCACCGGAATTCCCTGAGACCAGAAGCGAAGCTTCGCCAGGGGCCCACGTGAGATCCCTGACCGCACCACGATCAGGAATAGTCACTTTGGCTATGACGTTCGTTCCTGTGGAGTCGAACATTGCGATTTCCGATTGGTTTGCGACCGCGATCGAACCATCAGAATTTCGCCATGCCGCAGCTCTGTATCCGGGAATTTCCTGACGCGGTTTCAACTCCTTCAAATCCCAGAGGATCACTTTTTTGGGGCTAGCCGTAGCGAGTTGAGAACCATCCAGATTCCAGCCAACCTGCTGAACCCATGACGAATGACCTTCCAATGTTGCCACAAGAGTACCGTCCCCGGCGATAATGTGAACGCCGTTGCGCGCGGTGCCTGCAACCACTTGTTGCCCATTGGGATTCCATCGCAATATCTGAATTTCGCTACCGCTTCGAAATATCTTTCCAATCTTTGAGCCGGATTCCGCATCCAGAAAATAGATCTGGCCAGTCACATCACCAACCGCGATGGTCTTGCCGTCCGGAGACCAGTCAACGGATTGCACTCTGGCGGGATGGTGTGAGAAAACGCGAACAATTTTGTAGCTGGTTGCGTTCGCAATACGAATGACGTTGTCGCCGGTGGCCATAGCGACTTCCTCGCCGTTCGGATTCCACGCCAGGTCAGTAAATTTCGATGCACCAAAGGTTCTTACAATCTGCCAGCTGCTGCCGTCCGCCAGTTTCGCGGGATGAGACAACAGACCCGGAATCGCAGCTTCCTGATTATCGGGTTCCCATTCCCACGCAAACTTGACGATGGACGTCTTTCCCCGACGGACCTTAACGGAACGTTCTTTCGTGTCGCTGTCGCCGATATGGACGTCATAGTTTCCGGCAGAAAGATAGACTTCGGCGTTGTCGATCAGTTGTTGTCGTTTCACCTCTTTTCCCTGCTGATTGCGAATAGAAACATCCAGCGGCTTCACGCCTTCCCAGCGAAGATCGATCAGCCCCTGTTTCGCCTCTATCAGCTTCAGAGATCGTTCTGCAGCCGAGCGTATTGCATCGTCCGCCCTGTCGATTTCGACAGACTGTCGAAAGTACTTCTCAGCCGTCGTGGCGTCATTCTTCGCCAGAAAATGATGGCCAAAAAGATACGCCAACCGTGCGCGAGGAACATCTGGCAATGTGTCAGGCAGTGATGTCGTACCAAACAGGCCTGCGCCTTTCCAGGCCATTGCCAGTTGCACGCATTGAGGCAAACTAAGCGATTTTTTGACGAAAATGGCTTCGAAAGCTTCTTCCGCTCCGAGCCAGCACTGGTCGCGATCCGCGATGGAAGCACCATCCGGAAAAGCGCCAGCAGCAAGATACTCATGAATCGTCAGCACTACCGGTTTGGAGATCCTGTATCGGAGTGAAACGTTTTCAAAAGCGAATGCCTCCGCCCATTCCAGCCCTTTCGGCGACTTCCACATTTGGGACAGAGTCGTGTGGATTCGTTGGGGACTTACGACTCCGGAAACCATGGCCGAGAGTTCCGGGAATCCAGCTCCCTTCAATGCCAGCTGAGTAAACTTTTGTGTTTGTTCGATGGTGAGTTCGTCCGTCAGTCCGCCCAGCATCAGACTCAGGACCAATCCGGTGTGGTTGCTGTCTTCCGCATAGTCAAACACGGAGTTTCCATTGCGGAAGGCCATCCGCCAATCTGCAAGAGCTCCTTCAACATCACCACGTCGATGCTTCAGAAAGCCCCGCATCATGATGAGATCGGTTACATACTCTCTATAGTATGTGTTGGCATCAGGTGTCTGCAGCCCTCGTGACACGTCGGCTTCTGCAGTCTCGAAATCACCCAACGCCACATTGGTTCGTACACGAGCGCGATATAGAGGAACTTCCCGGTTATCCGTATTCTTCAACCGATCATCAATAATCACTAACGCTTCGTCCGCCCGACCGGCCACTCGTAATTCTCGCAGGTAATTGTTCAGGATGATGAGCGAGTCGGTTCGTTCGGTCAGTTTCCTGAGTACTTCACATGCTTCATCTGACTCTCCCTGAAGTCGCAGAGCCTTCGAAAACCTGAACTGCCCCTGAAAACTGCCCAAACCGTCGTAACTCAATAAACGGTCAATTTCGGCTGCCTGTCGCACCCGAGGCAGTAACGTGTCGTCGGTTTCCAGAACTGCCTTCATAGACAACGGCCGCAGCACACTGTCGACAATGCGTTGCCGAGTTTCTTCTGTGGTCAGCAATGCCGCTCGCTCTAAAACGCCCATCGTCTTCAGCAACGTGTAGGCACTGTTCGCATCGTCGAAGCGTTTTGCTTTCAGCGCTTCGTCCCACAGCGTGATCAATGCCAATGCTGACCATGTCGAATGTTCGGCCTGTTGAACCTGGGAAAGTTGAATTTTCGCTTCGTCAGATCGCCCCAGCTTCAATTGGCAAATAGCGAATTTGAACTTCGCTTCCAACTGCACGTCAATGTTCGCATCCGCAAGCGTGATCTGTTCCTGATACGCATCAAGCGCGGCGGAATAATCTTTCCGTCGATAGAACCTGTCGCCGGAACTCAGTGGCGATGCGTCAGCGTCAATCGTAAGTTCGTCTGCCCGAATAGACTTCAGACCGGCATTGATCGTTCCTCGAAGACCGACGAAACCTTCATCCCGATCTCGAAACGGAAACGGATCCAAAACACTGCGTTCCGGTAGATCATTGACTCGAATACTGAAGACATTGCCCTGGCGAGTTGCTGTGACGCGAAGTGGTCCTTCCGGAAGTTGTTTGGTAGAAACGGAATGCCTCAACAGCGACTCGTCACCTCGGCGAATTTCAATCAACACAGTCGCATCCTCCGACCGAACGACGGAGAACGAATTTTGTTCATTGGGTCCACGGTTCACCTCGGACCGCGTGTATTCGTTCCACGTTTTTCGAGATTGCCCTAGCGTCACCACAAAGTCGTACCCCAACTCATCCACTTCATACAAAGTCAGCCCGACTTCGTGGCACAGCTCCCATTCCTCGAACACAGCTTCGACTCGCAAATCACCGGTGCATTTGTGTCGCAGCCGCGTGAGTGGAGCGGCATCGGCCACGCGAGCGTCTTCGCTGGCAGCTCTGGCATCGAATGCTTCCGCGCGATATTTCTGTGGATGCAGCAGGCCGTCACTGTCAGCTTTGAGATCCGTAGCAGCAAAAAGTTCTTTAAAGGCAGCCGGAGATTCCGGACCGGCACCAAATGCAAACGACCAGTTTCCTTCGAGTCGCTCGACAACCAGCCTGAGTTCTTCAAGCCGCGCCTGCTGGTCGACTGATTCTGACACCGCCGGCGAAACTCGGGCAATCGCTTCTCCAAGCTGATCCCGATCGCTGCGACTCATCCGCGGCCTGCGAGTGGCCGTTGCAATCGCGTCCAGCATTGCGTTTGTCGTCCGTTGCGACGCGGAGTCTCCTCGAAGAATGTCGCGTTGCCTAATATCAGCAACCAGACCAGTAATCTGGTGCCATTCGTCTGCCGACAGGTCGAGATCCGTCAGTTCTTCGCTCAGTTGTTTTTCCACTTTGGCGATCGCAGCTTCAGTACGCATTCGAACTGTGAGCCACCCTGCGATCACAACAGTCAGCAACATCGCAATCGCCGCCGCTAACATGCCTCGGTTTCGTTGCGCGAATTTGCGAGCTCGATACACAACCGAAGGCGGTCGAGCGGAAACCGTTTGGTGATTCAGAAAGCGTTCGACGTCAATCGCAAAGTCATTCGCCGACGAATACCTTCGCTCTCGCTCTTTTTCCAGAGCTTTCATGACAACCCAGTCGAGTTCCCCGGAAAGAATCGACCTGAGTTTAATTGGTGAAATCTCTCGAGACTCAGAAACAGCGGAAATCGTATCGCTGGACTCCTTCAACCGGTCACTGGGTTTCGGCGGATCCTTCTCTCGGATGATCTCCAGGACTTTCAACAGTGCCTGTTGTTTCAGAGTCGCACGATCCAGCGGCGTTGAACCGGTCAACAGTTCGTACAGCATCACGCCCAGTGAATAGATGTCCGTGCGCGTATCGATGTCGAGGAAATCCATGCCTGCCTGTTCGGGCGACATGTAGTGAATCGTGCCAACGATGGCTCCATATTCGGTCATCATCGTTTCGTCGGTCAGCTTCGCTTCCTGCTCCAGGGCTTTGGCGAGTCCAAAATCGATCACCTTCGGAATGGGCTTACCATCGTGTTCCGCGATCAGCACGTTCGACGGTTTCAGGTCACGATGAATAATGCCTTTCTGATGAGCGTGCTGGATCGCATGACAGACAGGAATGAATAGTTCCAGTCGCTGCCGAATCGTCAACTTGTGTGAATCGCAGTATTCCGCCATCGGAATACCGGCGACGTATTCCATCACGAAGTAAGGCGAACCTTCCTGAGTTGTGCCGCCGTCATAGATCTGAGCGATGTTGGGATGTGACATCATCGCCAGCGCCTGTCGCTCTGCTTCGAACCGAGTAATGATCTCCTTCGAATCCGCTCCCGACTTGATAACTTTTAGCGCCACCTGTCGACGAACGGGCTGTTCCTGGTTTGCCAGAAAGACCGCCCCCATTCCACCGGATGCGATTTCTTCCACAATCTGGTACGCGTCGATTTGCACTGGGATTCGACTGGCATTTCCAGAAGACGCATCGGGGACAATAGTCCCGTCAGTCCGCAGCTCATCAGCAACGGCTGCATGTACGGCGACAGAATAAGTGGATCGGACGTCGGCAAGGAACGCCTCAAGGTCCGGCTTATCTCCCCAACGCTGGCGAACCTGGTACTCACCCAGAATCAAACGCGCCAAAATCCCGTCGTCGTTATTAAGTGCACTTAACAGCTTTACATAATCGGACAGAACGGGAAAAGCGGGAAGAGCCTGGGCATTCCCTTCGACGCTCTTCGTTTCCTGCGACGTACCTTGATCACGGAAACGCCTCCAACGATATTCGCAGTCGGTTTCGACGAACTCCGCGATTTCCGACAGAGAAAGCGTAAACCGCGAATCAGGAGATAGAACATATGATGCGATGTCCGCATATCCATCGTTTCGCCATTGACCTTCGAATTGTTCGAGGCGGCGTTCATGATCCTGAAGGTCATTGTTCATTGAATACAGTGCTTTTGTGTTACTGCAGAATCAAGCGATCGGCCATCTACCTGTTCAAATGTTCACTTCGCTTCAAGCAACTGAAATCGACGTGTCTTCATCTTCTAAATTCCCGTCTCCACTGCGCGCTACCAGAAGCGAAGGTGTTCTGAAGATTACAAGCGGTGCCGAGAATCAGGCACAAAGAGTTGAGTTTTCTCTTCCATTTTCTTTGGAAATGCCAGCATTTCCGGGTGTTTTGAGATTCATCCGAATAATACTCAAAATTCAGTGATCGTATCGCGAGGTGAATTCGGCTGTACATTCAGACGACAACTTTCACTTCAAAAAGGACACAGCACAATGACTTCAACATCAATCACTAACGCAGCACAGATGACTTTGACCGCATCACGTCAGACTGCTCAATTGTCGCCAGTCTCCAGCGCAATCGCAGCCATTATTACAACGGCCGCAACAATGTTTGTGATGATCTGCATGCCACTACTGTTTCTCCGCCGCGCTGCGGACTCAGATCATGAAGTGACAAGTATCAACAGTCTTGATGAATGGAACCAAACACTGCTGGCGGCCGCCGGACACAAGAAGCTGCCTGAGACAGAGGAAGCCTCAAGCATCACCGCTGAATCCTTTCCATCTAACTATCAGCTGCTGCCATTTCTTCAGCAAGGCTAATCAGATTTCTCCAAATCCTACGCACTGTCACCACCGAACAATCCAGCAACTCACTTAGCTCTTCGTTTTCCAGACCAGCAGCACACTTCATTCGAAGTATCAGCACTCGCCGGACCTCTGTTTCTGAGTCTCTTACTTCAGTGGCAATCTGAGCAACGGTCATTGCACTTTCGGAAAGCGATAGAATTTTCTTCCAATGCGGACTAATAGCGTTCAGGATCGACTCAACCGCATCGTCAATAATCGCCTGCTGCATAGGACTATCAGCATCTCCCGCCAATTCCGGAGCATTGTCTGAATCCAATGGAGCCTGCTCTCGGCTGTACGAACGTTTCTTCGCTTTTGAATGCCACTCAACGTTGTGCATGATCTTGCGATGAGCCAACGTCGCCAGCAATCCCCATAGCTGCCCGGACTCTTCGACACGAAACACGCCGTCCTGAGCCTTTGCAAAGAAACTCCGATACACAGACTGTGCGATGTCATCAGACCCGATGCGACGCTTCAATGGGTCAGACATCTTTCGGCCAGCGAACGCATCAAGTCGCTCAAAGTACTTTGCAAACAACAATTCAGCCGCCTCAGAATCACCATCCTGAAAACGCCTGACCAGTTGAACGGTATCATCTGTCATGAGTTGGCCCAGTCGCTCAATGTCAGTATTCACAATCCAATCGTCGTCCTGTAACAACGCAATTCCAAGGACTCTACCCAGCCTTAGAGATCCGCAACAGAAAAACTTTTTGCAATGACAGGGCGGCTAACGAAAAATATTTCACGGAGCGTTATTCGCTCTCCTGAACAGTTATCCACTTCCACTCCATCAATTCGTCAATACCCACCTGTGTCCCTTCGCGGCCGAAACCGCTGTCGCCGATGCCGCCGAATGGAACGTGGGGCTCTTCCTGAATTGTGCCGCTGTTGACGTGAACCATGCCGACTCGCAATTCTTCGGCAAAACGCTTTGCCATGACGGTATCGGAAGTAAACACTGAAGCACACAGTCCGTAGCTGCTGTCGTTCGCTTGTTCCAGAGCTTCGTCCGCGGAATCAACTGCATACACCGATGTCACCGGGCCGAACGTCTCTTCTCGATGAAGGATCATGTCCTGGGTAACTCCAGTCAGAACTGTGGGCTGACAGCGGTTGCCAATCCACTTTCCGCCAGTCAGCACCGTCGCGCCCTTTGCAACCGCATCGTCCAGATGTTTACGAACTCGACTTCGCTGCCGTTCGTTAATGATCGGTCCGACCATCGTCCGCTTGTCGCGAAGTTCTCCCATGCCAAGTGTTTCGGCAACAGCCACGAACTTCTGGAGGAATTCGTCACAGCATGAACGTTCCACATAGATTCGACTGGATGACATGCAAATCTGCCCCTGATACAGAAACGAACCGAGGGTGCTTGCCTGCACGGCTTTCCCGATATCTGCATCCTTCAACACAATCAGCGGATTCTTCCCACCCATTTCCAGAGTGAAACGTTTTCCGAGACGGCCGCAGAGTTCACCGAGATGTCGACCAATGCGAGTGGAACCGGTGAAGCTCACCATCCGCACCAACGGATGTGTCGTCAGAGCATCTCCGATCTCGGCGCCTCGACCGGTGACCACATTGAACATGCCGTCAGGCACACCTGCTGCCGCATACACATGAGCCATCTTTAGCGAAACAACGGGAGCTTCCTCAGACGGCAGCAGCACGACGCTGTTCCCTGTCGCCAGCGCCATCGCGCTCTGCTTGACGGTCTTGATCAGTGGCACATTGAATGGAGTGAAGGCCGCAACAACGCCAAGCGGTTGCCGAATCGCGCAGCTGGTACGTCCTTGCAATGTTGTCGCCAAAGGTTGCTCAGCCAATTCACGCGTCGACGCAGCGGCCGCTCGCAAAAACCGCACAGACGATTCAACTTCCCGCTCCGCCTTGACGATTGGAGAGCCGATTTCGTCGATCAGAATTTCGACGAAACCGGACGCTTGCTGTTCCAGCAGATCCGCTGCCTTCAACAACCACGATTCACGTTCTTCAGGCGCCGACCGACGATGCTGGAGAAACGCCAGGTGCGCAGCTTCCACCGCACCGACGATGTCGGACTCCGTCCCGCATGCCACCGTCGCAAGCGGCGAATCGTCCAGAGG
>CAYZYB010000068.1:0-11306 GCA_964481505.1 uncultured Planctomycetaceae bacterium
GTTTATACTGCGGGCAAGCACACAATCAAGGTCGGCACCGACAAGCCCGATCAGTCGACCACCAGCGGCGTCATCCCGATCGGCGCCAACGAAAAGGCTGAGCTGAAGATTCAGCTGACTGCTGCCAGGCCAGCGGCGAAAGCAGCACCACTTAGCGTGCTGCTGGTTGCGGGCGGTTGTTGCCACGACTATGTAACTCAGACAAAGCTGCTGAAAGAGGGCATCGAAGAACGTATCAACGCGAAAGTCACCGTAGCGCTGAGTTCCGACACGACCACCAAAGCAACTTTCAAAATCTACGAATCGGACGACTGGGCGAAACCATACGACGTCATCGTTCACGACGAATGTTCAGCCAACGTAACAGAAAGACCGTACGTCGACAGAATTCTGGCCGCTCACAAAAACGGCGTCCCGGCTGTCAACCTTCACTGTGCGATGCACAGCTATCGCTGGGGCGATTTCAGAAACCCCGTTGACCCCGGCGCAGATAACGCCGCCTGGTACGAAATGATCGGTGTGCAGTCTACGGGACACGGACCAAAGGCGCCGCTCGAACTCCAGAGCCTCGCCAGCGACCACCCGATCATGAAGGGCTACGGCGAATGGAAGACGGTCAACGAAGAACTCTACAACAACGTACGTGTCTTCACGAGTACCGGGCAGCTTCTGCGGGCTACTCAAACAACACCGCCGAACAAAAGAGAACTGAAGAAGAACCCGGACGCAAAGCCGAAGCAATCGGCCGCGATGATCGCATGGACCAACGAATATGGTCCGCAAAAGACGCGAATCTTCAGCACATCACTGGGTCATCAAAACGAAACCGTTGCCGACGAACGTTACATGGATCTTGTTGTTCGTGGCCTATTGTGGGCAACTGAAAACATCACTCCAGCCGGAAAACCGGTTCCCGCGATGGCAAAGTAGCAGCCGGAAGAGCAGTCGATGAAGAACGACAAGGCGGCAAAACTCCTGGCGACGGTGCGAAGGATCCCCAAAGGCAAAGTGGCTACGTACGGACAAATCGCCAAACTTTCGGGGCTTCCTCGGAACGCAAGGCAGGTGGGCACGGTGTTAAAGAATCTTCCCGAAGATTCAAACGTTCCATGGCACCGCGTCGTCAACTCACAGGGGAAAATCAGCGATCGCGGTGATGGCGTCTTCGTCGGTCTGCAACGTCAGATGCTGGAAGCCGAAGGCATCGACTTCAGCAACAACGACAAACTCGACCTAACGATGCACCAATGGAAGCGACACAGGTAAGCTCGTGCTAATCGCCTTTATCGCCTCTTTATCGCAACAAGCTTCCGACAACAATTTCACAACGGACTTGCGCCATGAAACCGATCGTGACAGTCATTTTGTTATCGCTGTCTGCCTCTGTTTCGTCTGCGGCAGCAAAGCTTCCCAACGTCATCGTGATTCTGGCAGACGATATGGGGATTGATTCGGTTTCAGCGTTCAACAACCGGATGGGACTAAAAACGCCCGCGATCGACCAACTTGCGCAGGAAGGAATGTCGTTCACAGACGCACACTCCACATCCGCTGTTTGCTCTCCCACTCGTTACGGTGTGCTGACGGGACGCTACAACTGGCGATCAAGGCTCAAACGAGGAATCGTAGGCAAATGGGAACGCCCGCTGTTTGAAGACGCGCGGCTGACGCTTCCTGAAATGTTCAGGCAACACGGCTACGACACCGCCTGCATCGGCAAATGGCATCTCGGTTGGCACTGGCCAAAAAAAGGCGGCGGTGTGACCGAAAAGCTGAACGAAATCGACTTCACAGGACAAGTCAAAGGCGGTCCCTGCGATCAGGGCTTCGACACCTACTTCGGCGACGACGTCCCAAACTGGCCACCGTATGCGTGGCGAGAAGACGACCGCGTGATCGGTGAAGTTACAACTCAGATGAAAGCTGGAACTTTTGTGGGAGTGAGCTCCGGACCATCCGTCGCCGATTGGGACTTCCGCGCGGTGCTGGCCGAATATTCAGAACGCTGGCCGCAGTACATTCGCGAACGAGCGGACAAAGAGAGGCCCTTCTTTTTGTACGCACCGATGCCATCGCCGCATACCCCTATCGCACCGCACGAAGACTTTCGCGGGCGATCCAGTGTAAGTGAGTACGCCGATTTTTTGATTCAGACGGATAGCGCAGTCGGCGAAATCATGCGTGCGTTACAGGAAACAGATCAGGCCGATGACACCGTTCTGATTTTCACCTGTGACAACGGGACATCAGACAAAGCCAGATTCGCGCAACTGGATGCGGCTGGGGTTCACCTGAACGAAAACTGGCGCGGCTGGAAGGCCGACGCTTACGAAGGTGGTCACCGTGTGCCGTTTATTGTTCGCTGGCCAGGAAACGTAAAAGCCGGATCAAGCAGCGACCAAACGATAACACTGGCTGACATCATGGCAACATGTGCAGACATCATCGCGCACGAACTGGCACCAAACACTGCTGAGGACAGTGTGAGTCTGCTTCCGGTGCTGCAAAACGTGCAAATTGCCGAACCGCTTCACGACCTCGTCGTCCACCATTCCGTCTCCGGCCACTTTGCCATTCGCAAGGGGCCATGGAAGCTGCTGTTTTGCCGCGGTTCGGGCGGCTGGAGCCCTCCCCGAGAAGCGGCGGCTGCGAAACAAAACCTGCCAGACATCCAGCTGTTCAACCTCAGGGAAGATCCTAAGGAAACCACCAACCTACAGGCCGAACACCCTGAATTGGTACAGCAGCTGACAGCAGCTCTGCGCCACACAATTGAACGCGGACGCTCAACACCCGGACCGGACCAACCAAACTACGCCGGTGCAAAATGGTGGAAAGGGCTGCCGTGGAAACAACCATCACCACAAAACAACGGCAAATGAAATAGGAGAGCCGGCCTTCAGCGACAGCCCTGTCGCTTACGCTGGAACAATCGCGTTGTGATAAACGTCCTGAACATCATCGCAGTCGTTAAGCATGTTCAGAAATTTTTCGAACTGCGGCAGGTCTTCGGCGCTAATGTCTGCGGTTGCCTGAGGAATAAATGTGATTTCCTGAACCTCAAGTTCGGTCTCCGGGAACGCTTCCATCAGCGCGGTCTTCGCTTTGTAGAATTCGGACGCCGGTGCAAAGATCGTCAACTTACCGTCTTTGCATTCTGTGTCATCAACGTCAACATCTGCATTCAGCATCGCCTCCAGGACTTCGTCTTCGTTATCTCCTTTGAACGACAAAACCGCCAGGTGATCAAACAAATGAGCCACCGAACCTGCGGATCCCAATTTGGCGCCGGTCTTGGTGAAACAGTTTCTTACTTCAGTGATCGTGCGATTGGCATTGTCTGTCAGACAGTCAACGATCACAGAACAGCCGCCAGGTCCGTATCCTTCGTATCGCGATGATTGATAGTCTTCGCCGCCGGTCCCGCTAGCCTTCTCAATTGCTTTTTCGATCACATGGCTGGGAACCTGGTCCTTCTTGGCCTTTTCGATCAGATTCCGCAGCGCCGGATTGCCTTCCGGATTCGGTACCCCATTTTTGGCTACCACGTACAGCGCCTTGCCGTATCGAGCGTACAGCTTGGACTTGAAGCCAGCCGTCTTGGCCATTGAGTGCTTGCGGTTTTCGAAACTTCTTCCCATGACGACAATTTCTTTTGTAATGATCTGTAATTTGATGCGGCGGTCCGTAATCGATTTTCGAAAAACCGGGATGCCCGCAGCGTCTTCGAACAGTTGTTTAAGCCCCGCCGCAGATGTCACAATCGTTAGCGTCCAGCCAAGGCCGAACAGGTGGTTCGCGAAGTTCTGAAAAATCATGTCCACGAAGTCGCGGCGCAAACCGGTTCATCGCTGTTCTGTGAATGTTCGCATTCGGTGCCCGCCCGTTCAATCGCAACCCGAATGCGTTTGATCATTATCACTACGGAATCCTCTGGAAGTGGCGTTTGAGCATCACTTCAAGGTGATGCGGTCCGTCTGTCATGTGCGTGATCCGGAAATTCTCACTCCGAACACCACATCCTGCGTAACCTGCAGCCTCAGCCCGATAGTCGTTTAATGAAACACTCTGGATTTCTATGCCGGTAGTTGCAAAAGATAATTTCTCTTTGCCACGAATTTCCTGTAGGCTTTAACGAGGTCCGGGCTGAAAAATGGAGGCGTTTTGCGTTTTCATCACCCCGTACTCCCACCTCACACCACTCACTCCTTACTTGCCGTCCTCGAAACTTCGTTTGCGGCCTCCAACGATATTGCGATCGATCCGTAGCTTGATCCCGCGATCATTTTATGTCCCCATTTTCAACCCATCGATACTGCTGCCTTTGGGTAGCAACGGCACTGGTTATGTCCGTTGCTTTCGCGCCCGCGGTGCGGTCTCAGGATGGCGTTGGAGTGACGATTGAGGAAGATGCGGCACAGGGCAGACCAAGAGAGCTGCTGAGTTTTTCATTCGAAGGCGAACCGTGGCGAGATGTCATCAAGTGGCTCGCAGATGCCTCGGACCTTGCGTTGCATGTCGGCGATCTTCCTACCGGGAGTTTCACCTACTTCGACCAAAATCAGTTCACTCAGCAGGAAGCGATCGATCGAGTCAATCTGTTTTTGCTACCGGAAGGTTTCACTCTTGTCCGCAGCGGAAAGCTGTTGTCTGTGATCAACCTCAGCGATCCCCGCGGTCTGCAACAGCTCGACACACTGGCGAAAATGGTGTCACTCGACGACCTCCAGCAACTGCAAAACCACGAAGTCGTGAAGTGTATTTTTCCACTCGGAGAACTCAAAGCAGAAGACGCCGTCGAAGAACTCACAGCTCTCAAGTTGATGATGGCACCAGCCGTATTCACCAAAACGAATCAGCTGATGATCACAGATACTGCTGGAAAACTGAAAAACGTACAAATCATTCTGACGGCCTTCGAACCAAAGATGCTGAATAACGGCACGGTGGTGAAGAGTTTCACGCTGCAGCACTCTGACGCCGAAGATATTCTGCTGGTCGCGCGGCCGCACCTTGGTCTGGCAACCGGAGAAATGATCGGCATCGATGTCAGCCTGTCGGCCGACCTTCAGGGGAAGAATATTTTTGCAACTGGTGTTGAAGACAAAGTGAAGTTGATCGAAAACCTGATCGAATCACTGGACGTGCCGTCCGAAGATGATCCATTGACCAGCGGCGAAGCTGTGCTGAAATCACATGAAGTTCCTGGTGGCAACATTCAAACGGTTTACAACGTACTGCAGACACTCCTGGCTGGCGAAACAGTCCGACTGTCGACCGACGACAAGGCGGGCACCATTGTCGCTTTGGCGACGCCCGACATTCAGACCCAAATTGCAGACACAGTCGCGCAACTGCAGGCCACGGAATCGGAGTTCGCCGTCATCCAGCTGAAGACCATCGATCCGTATCTCGCAGTCAGTCTGCTGGAAGAAATGTTCGACCTGTCAGCCGTCAACGCTCGTGCGGCAGCGGGAATCGACGCTTCTACAAAACGCGGAAATTCTCGTAGCGTGGACCTGATGAATGCTATGGGTGCTACCGACGTACCGAAAATCGATGCCGACCCGGTTAATCGCCGGTTGTTTGTGCGAGCGAAAAAGTATGAGATCGAACAGATCCGGAAGATAGTCGCCGAACTGGATTCAGGAACCGGTAGTCACACTGCAGAAAGTGGCAGCAGTGGTAACAGCCACCAGATTCGTATCTTCCCCATTCGAGGAAAACAGGCCGAACAGATTCTGGCAACAGTGGCGAAATTCTGGCGAGAAGGGAATCCGATTTTCTATTACCCGCTGCCTGATGACGTGGGAACAGACAGCAACGAACGAGTGATCAATTCGGATCTTACGTTTAATCAAATGCTGTCGCAGGCCCAGGAGCCCGAATCGTCACCGGCGAAGATGCTGACAAGCGATCCGGACAGCAAAGAGCCCGTCATCCGCTGTCAGCTGACTCCTCGCGGTTTGCTAATGCAGTCAGAAGACACCGACGCACTCGATGCATTGGAAATGCACATTCGCACGATCGCAGGGCCTGGTGACTCGCTGCCGTCACCACCTGTTGTCTTCTATCTGAAATACACCAAACCGGATGACGCACTAAGAATGCTGGCAGAACTGCTGGACGGTGGCGAAGCCGCCAAAGACGGCGGGGCCGGATCGCTGGTCAACGCCTATGCGTCCTCTTCGAGCGGTTCGTTTACCAGCAGTATCCTGTTGTCGCGCGAAGGCACCCTGACAATGATTGCGGGATCGATCACGATTGTCGCCGATACGCGACTCAATCGCCTGATCGCTCAGGGAACCGCCTTCGACATCGAACGAATTGAAGGCTACCTCAAAATTGTCGACAAAGACAGCAGTATCACGTCCATCGAAACCCGGGGCACGTCGCGCGTGATTGAGTTGCAGTACACCAAGGCGACTGAAGTGGCAACCGTAATTCGCGAAGCCTACGGTGATCGAGTCAGCGGCGGCAAGCAACAAGCGGCTCCTATGACAGCAGCCGAGGCGGCTCGCGCTGCGGCGTTAGCAAAAGCGAAAGCCGCGGCCGAAAAGAAAAGCGGCGCTTCTTCTAAAGCGGAAGCAAAAAGTCTCGAACCAACAATGACAATTGCTGTTCACGAGCGCAGCAATTCACTGATCGTGACGGCCCCCGATCAGCTGTTTAAAGAAGTCGAAGTGCTGGCGATGCTCATTGATTCTCGGAGCAAAGAGGCGGTGAAAGTCATCGACCTGCCGGATGGTTTCGAACTGGATACGCTGCACCGTGTGTTGTCGGGAGAACTTGACCTCGGGAGCAGCAGCTCGGCGAAGGGCAAAGGCAAATGACAGACGGAGGTACCATTTCATGAATGTGGCAAGGGGGGAGAAATACATCAGCGTTCGCTGTACAAAGGCTGCCGCAATTCTGTTGCTGGCGCTGGCCGTTCCAACAAATTTGCTGCAGGCACAGTCCGGTCTGCGGGAATCACTCGAAAGACTCGACGTCAACGAAAACGGCGTGATTGAGCCGGAAGAGGTCACACCGCTGGCCCGTCCGTATCTGGAACGTATCCTGAAGTTTCGTGACAAACGAACAGGAGCTTCGTTTGAGAAGCCCATTACGATCGAGAAGATTCAGGAATCCGCCCGAATCTATCACGCTTTGAAAAATGGCGTTGCGGGCAACCGAGTCGAACCGGAAGGGAAGAGCACCATCAAGCCGTTTGGAAACGCTCCAGACGAAGTGATGGTACCACATTTCGGACTGCCCGAAGTTAAGTTGCCCTACACTCAGGAAGATCTGGACCAGGCCTACAAGACTCTGGTCCACGACGACAACAATGATGGGCATATCGATCGTGAAGAAGCAAATGACGTCAAGTGGACACATCGAAATCCATTCGATGACGACCTAAACCACGACGAACGACTCAGTACAATGGAACTCGCCCAACGCTACGCTCGACGCCGTCTACTGTCCGGTGATTCCGATCAGCTGGTCCAAAAAGCCAGGCGAACCGGTGGCGACATTCGGCCGACAAACAAAGACGAAAGTAAAGAAGATTCGTCGGAGTGGTGGAAAAAAGGAGGCAGCAGCCACTGGTTGACAGCGGCAATGATGGGGCGATTCGATGCCAACCGCAACGGTCGACTGGAAGCACGCGAAGCCATCCGCCTGCAGATTCCCATGGGACGCATTGACCTCAACCGAGATGGCGAAGTCACACGCGATGAACTTCATGCTCACCTTCATCAGATGCAGGAAGAAGCCGGCGATCTCACCGAAGGGCTACCCGGCTGGTTCTATGAGCTCGACGAAAATGCCGATGGGCAGGTGGCGATGCATGAATTCACGACAGAATGGTCGATCGCCAAACGCGAAGAATTCGAGGCCCTCGACACAAACGGAGATGGCCTGTTGACGGAAACGGAAATCTTACAATCGACCGCCGTGATGGGCGGCAATTATCGAAACGAAGCTGCGGAAGTACTACCACCGCGCCGGACGATCATCTCAGAAATCGAAATCGAAGACGAATTTGAAATTCGCGATTTGAACCTGGAAATTTCCATCACGCACACCCACGTCGGATACCTCGATGCTTACCTGACTGGCCCTGACGGACACCGAGTCGAATTGTTCACAGAGATTGGTGGCGGAGGCGACCATTTCGAAAAAACGATTTTCGACGATGAGCAACCTCTGTCGATCGCAAAAGCCAGGCCGCCCTACAACGGACGGTTTCGCCCGGAATCGCTGGACAAGCGACAACCAGGGCTAAGCAGCTTTCGTGGCAAGAACGTCAAAGGAGTGTGGCAATTGGTCGTCCGCGGCAGCCGCAGCGAACGATTCGGAATGCTCCACAGCTGGGGCCTCACTATTCAACCGAGGGAACTGGAACATCCTGAGGGATTTTCGAAGGATGATGACGCCGACGAAAATGACCAGCAAGCAGAGCAGGGTGCTGAACGCCCACCAGCTGCAGAAACTGAATCGAAAGCGAATTCGAGAACGAAACGAAAATCGAAATCGAAGGAAGGTTTCGGGAAACAGTTGCTGGACCTGCTGGAGCAATAGAACTCGTAGCTCACCCGTGCTGAAGCCTTTCGCTTCGCAAAAAAACACTCACTGTCGTTGACGGCGAGCTGCGGAATCGCCGAAAACGTCCGACCATCGTCATCCTACGGCGCCGTCGGTCTGTCGTTACTCGATTGGATGGACGGCGAAGCTGCAATCGGACAGCCCCGCTGTTAGATTGATAGCCTGACCGGGTGTAGTCGCAGAAAGTTGTGAAGCTGGAAAGGATGGCCGGGGTTGGAGTGAGGTACGAGCGAAACCCCAGGGTTTCCTTCGCAAGCTCAGTCCAACCCCGGCCACCCATTGCAAATCGCAACAATCTGCTGCTACACCCGCCTGACGCCGACAGTCCATTCTGCGGCGCGATTTTTCGTGCAGCAAACACGCCCGAAATCCATCGACTCTAAGGAATAAAAAACATGCGGATCGCATGGCTGGAATGCGCCACAGGAATCAGTGGCGACATGACGCTGGGAGCACTCATTGATGCAGGTGTCGACAAAGACGCCATCCTGAAAGCAGTCGCATCACTAAATCTGCCGGATGTGCGGCTGCGCATCGAATCAGTCATGAAAAACGGTTTCCGAGCGACTCATGTGCTGGTCGATCACCCGGAACAGCACGCTCACCGCCACTATACCGACATCTGCAACATTCTCGACGCCGCTGATGCACTGACCGACCGACAGCGAAACTTAGCGCGGCAACTCTTTCTGGCGGTGGCCGAATCCGAAGCTCGCGTGCATGGATCTACAATCGACAAAGTGCACTTTCACGAAGTCGGCGCGGTCGATTCCATCGTCGACATCGTGGGAGCCGCGGTCGGCTTCGATTTGCTCGGCGCCGATCGGATTGTTTGCAACTTCGTTCCGACGGGGCGAGGTTACGTGAAAATCGATCATGGAATCTGCGCCGTTCCTGCTCCGGGAACAGCTGAAATCCTCAAAGGAATCCCACTGGCCGATGTACCTGTCGAAGCCGAACTGACCACTCCAACAGGCGCCGCGATTGTGAAGACGATGGCCGACGCTTTTGGTCCGATGCCCGCGATGACGATCGAAGCCGTCGGTTACGGCGCCGGAACGATGACGTTTCCCGAACGCGCCAACATTCTGCGGTTATTCATCGGCACTGCAGCGGTCGACACCAATACAGAACACGTCGTACTACTCGAAACAAACCTCGACGATGTCAGCGGCGAAGTCATTGGACATGTGCGGCAGAAGCTCACCGAAGCCAAAGCGCTGGACGTGTTTACGACGTCGATTCAAATGAAGAAAGATCGCCCCGGCGTGATTCTCAGCGTACTGTGCCGACCGGCTCAGACCGACGCTCTGGAAGAAATCCTCTTCAGCGAAACCAGCAC
Organism: uncultured Planctomycetaceae bacterium; assembly: GCA_964481505.1. Taxonomy (GTDB): domain Bacteria; phylum Planctomycetota; class Planctomycetia; order Planctomycetales; family Planctomycetaceae; genus Fuerstiella. Next base: position 9,932 of record CAYZYB010000068.1, read on the forward strand.
GCTTGGCATTCGACGTTCATCGATGCAACGTTCGATTCAACATCGCGATCATATAACGGTGTCGACACCATGGGGCGAAGTCAGCGGAAAACGAGCATGGCGAACGGGCGGTTCGCCGTCTTTCGCACCGGAATTCGAAGACTGCGCGACAGTCGCCAGTGAAAACGGCGTGTCATTACGCGACGTTTATCGCGCCGCAGAATCCGCCTTCCTGCTATCTCAGGATTCAGGCACACTACCGCAACCTTCCGCTTCGGGGAGTTCTTCTCCGAACGACCACCACCATGATCACTCCCACGATCATGACACCCACACGCACGACCACGACACTCATTCGCATGATCATGACCACGATCATCACGATTGAGCAACGGCCGCGCGAACTCGTAAGCGGCTCGTCATGCACATATTCGAAAATCGTGAAACAGATACAGTCGTCAAAGACTGCGCTGACGCTCTGGGCCAAATCGAAGCGGCATACGCTCTGGAAATTCAAAAACACGAGCAAATGCTTGCCAAACTTCGAGAATCCAGTCGGCGCCCAGGCACTACTGACGACTCTAAGTCCACTTCGCAACCGGATATGAAAATCCGCTCACGCCGCGCAGCTTGAATAACGCGTGCTGCCTGAAATTCGCGAATGGTGGTACTTGGGGAATGCATATCACGATGCGAACTCGTCTTCTCCGGCTGTCCGAAAAAAAAAATCGGCGTCAAAGCCGGAAATGAGTGAGGCGACAACCGTCATTCGGTCATCATATCCGGCGATTTATCTGACATCTCCCCGTCAGACTCAGTCATCGGCTCTTCAATGGATGGTTCTTCCATCGGCTCAACCGATGTTTCCTGTTCAACAGGCTCCGACTCCGCGGAATCGTCTGGTGCTTCCGCCATTTTGCCGCCACCGACTACAACGCGATACTCCCCGGGAAACATGGCTGCCCCTCCCGCAAGACTACGACCGCGCAACAGGAACTCCGTTGTCCCAGACGGCAGAATAAAATACAGGGTGCCATTGTTGTCTTCGTGAGCGCAAAAGCTGCGGCGGTTTCCGGCGATGGCTTCGACGGCAAAACCAAAAGCCTTTGCATGATAATTCAGTCCAAAGCTGTCGCGGTAATATTCGGCAGCCAATTCTACAGGCGTGCCACCAGCGCGTTTGATCTTGTCGCGACACAGGGCCGCTCCCGCCTCAGACGCGGTCTTCAACCGAACGGTGTCCAGCGTCTTCACGTTCTGGCGGATCCAGTCACCAAGAACGAGATCGGTAGTGGGATTCACGGTATACCACGAAAAATCCTTGCCGGCTTCCACATCGATCGCAAGAGCGCTGCCGTTCAATTCTACGGAACACGTCATTTGTACACTCCTGAAC
>CAYZYB010000069.1:0-11261 GCA_964481505.1 uncultured Planctomycetaceae bacterium
CTACCCAATCGAGGCTTAAACTACGGCGTGCTCAGATACCTGTCGGAGGACACGGAAATCGCCGAGCAGTTGGATTCCATGCCAAAGTCTGATGTTCTGTTCAATTACTCAGGCGCGCACACCGTCAACGAGGAAGCCAATCTTCTTCGAAACATCGACCTCGATCGATCCGCATGCCGTTGCCCAACAAACACGAGAAGTCACCTTCTGGAAATCAACGCTGGCGTGGTTGATGGACGCTTGACGACGACGTGGATCTACAGCACCGCGGTTCACAAAAGTGAAACGATCACACAGCTGTCTCAAAAGTATGCTGAGTCTTTGGAAGAACTAATCAGCCACTGTAAAGCACCTGCAGCGGGCGGATTTACAGCTTCTGATTTTCCAGAAAGCGGACTTAGCCAGGAAGACCTCGATCAGTTTCTCGACGATCTGGAATAGAAAAGGTCACGAACAAAGTGCGGGGCGGGAAGGGCGTTGTTCACGTCAAATTCTACGTTGTTGCGGTCAATGGCTCACATACTCATTCGCTGCCTGAGCAGAGACTTCCGAACGCACTTGTTGCCTGGTCTTGTTCAGGCATTTGTGGAGCAACTCTACGTGCGGTGCTTTGAAAATGTCTGGCGCTTCTGCAGAGTTCAGTCTCACAACGTTGAGTCCCGCTCCAGTAATCTCCTTCCACCGCTGTTCCGTTAATTGTCCGTGTGCCGTTGCTTCGTACTCGCTGCTGAGAAACAACGTCACATCCGCGCGACAGACATCAGGCACGTAGTCAGCCGCAACATCTCGGTGATCGAATGCCGACACTGTTGCCTCTTCAACGAGCTCTTCTTCTGTTTGAGTTCGACGCCGTCGATTAACAATCGCTGTCGCACGGTATGAAAGCGCACGAAATGCGCGTTGTGCCAGGCAAACGACGTTTCCACTGCGAATCAACTTCATCGCCTCACCTCGATACCGCCGGGCGGCGATCGGATTCAACATCGGCAGAATAGGCGGGTTGTGATCGACGATTCCCAAAAAGGCAACGGTTTCTCCAAGCTCAATCAGCCGTTGGGCGACATCATAAGTGACTGTGACACCGCAAAGCCGCGACGCAAGATAATATGGACCGTTCGGCTGAATCGCGCGAATCTCATCAATAAACCGCGTCGTGAGATCTTCGATCCGCGTATTCGAATCGTAATCCACGTCGAGTCTCAGAGCTCGCATTTCGCCAACAACCCTCACCTCGCCATCGTCATTTCGGTGCAGGGCGTGGTGATACAGCACTTCGCCAAAGCCAGCCGGAATAAAGACGTAAGGATGATCGACCGTTTCCACAGAACAGTCAATGTCATCAATACGACGGCCAAGAGACTGAATCGTTCGGGCTTCCGTAAGCACGGATGCCTGAATTCTGACGCCAAGCTCCTTTTCAATCTCCGTCACAAGAATGACGGCCAGCAACGAATAACCGCCGAGTGCAAAGAAGTCGTCTGTGACGGAAACAGTTTCGAGACCGAAAACGTCCGTCCAGATCTGCGTGAGCTTTTCTTCAGTAGGCGTAGATGCCGCTGTCGTTGCTCCATGAGTGGCCAGCGTAACGGCATTATCGTACACCGCAGGCGCATCAGGAGCCGGAAGATCACAGCCAGGCATCACGGAAGACAGGGTTGCCGCCGTCGACTTGACCATTCCATTCATGACGTTGATGAAATCCGCAAGAAGATCAGTGACGAATGCTTCTTCAAATCTGCCACAATCGAAACGACAGGTAATTGTCCAGTCGGCACCGGGTACAACGCTGACCGTAAGAGGATAATTCGATGTCAATCCTGAGTGGTATTCTCGAACGTATATCGCCGTTTCTTCATCATTATCGCCGCTATTCGGATTCGCAAAGTTCTCGAACAAAAACAGGCTTTCAAACAACCGAAACCGACCAGGTACAGAACTGCATTCACGCTGAATCTCAGACAGTGCGACATGCTGATAGTCCTGAGCCGCCTCCAGATACCGTTGCGTGGACAACAGCAGCGAACCCACAGAGTTGTCTTCGTTTACGGCCATTCGCACCGGTACGGCGTTGGCAAACATGCCAACCATGCGGATTGAGCCGTTGATGTCTCCTGATCGACCGGAAAGCACTGTTCCAAACAGGACATCAGCATCGCCGCTGTAAGCCGCCAGCAGCACAGCCCACGCAGACATTGCGACGGTACTGGCGGTCACCTGTTGACTTCGAGCAATCTTCGTTACTCCGGCAACAGTGTCCGCTGAAACTGTTCCGTCAACTTGTTGAACATTGTGCCACTGCATCGAACTGTCGCGCAGAACGCCGCGACCGATGGGAAATGAAGTAGGCCGCGTGCAGCCATCCATGACATTCTTCCAGTGAGCCCGTGCCTTAGCGGCATCACGAGACGACAACCACTGGTAGTAACTTTTCAGTGGAGCGGGTGCTGGAAGATCTGAGCTCTGTCCCTTCAAAAGGGAGTTGCATACTGCCAGGACTTCTTCAATCACGATCGCAGCCGACCAGCCATCCAGCAACGCATGATGGCAGGCCCAGAAAAGTTTGTGAGACGTTGGGCTCAGATGCAGCAATGTGACACGCCCAACGGATACGTCCGTGAGATCAAGACCGACGCTACGATCTTCGCGACGAAAGATGTCACATGTCTTTCGCTGTTCCTCAGGCGACTCGTGCCTAAAGTCCGCAGATGACGAAACCACGTCGGCCTGTTTGCTGACGACCAGAATCGGTTTTGACTTTTTTGCGAACTGGATCGAAGTCCGCAACGATTCATGTCGCGCAATGACGACATTCCATGCCGCCTGAAGAGTCTCAAGCTGCAGCTCGCCCTCCAGCAGACATTCCACGTGGATAAATCCGGAGTCCGCCGAATCACGATCGAAATTCTGAAGAATCAGCGCGTGCTGGACTGAGCTTGCCGGGTAGATCGATTCGATTTGATCCTTTTGAATACTCATAAACTCTTCAAAGCGGTGGTCAATGGTGCCTGGCGAAAGTCAGGCTGCGGACATCTGTCGCTAATAACGAATGCCATCCTGAGCTCGTTTGACTAGACATTTTCCTGGTAATTGCTGTTTTTGCGGCTAACTCACGACGAAACCCGGCGAGCTTCATCATTTCCAGAAGGACGACCAGAAAACGCAAGGACTTTCATGATACCCGCGAAACTTTTACGGGCAGTGAGTCAGGTTGTTCGAATGATCAGTGCTGGTTCGTTTGCGATGATATCCATTGGTAACGGAAACATTGATTGCAGCACATTGCAGCCTGAGATCAAGGAATATCATGACGACGACTTCTACGACGCCCATTCTGCGACCAGGCGTAGTATTGTTCTCACCACAGAGCACACACAGCACAGTGTCGAATCACAGAGGCTCCGTAATCGTCGCCAGTGCTTCCTCTGTGATTCTTATCTGTGTCCCCTGTGACCTCTGTGGTAGACCAGTCCCACGCCGCAATCAACAGTCCGTGAATCCTTCGAAACATAAACCCCGCCAGCACATCACTTGAATCCAGCATTCTCGCCGTCGCAACAGCAACGACAGGAACTACGCGCTGGGATCGAGTGACGGTTCCGGCTGGAAGTCGACGTTTTCGTAGAGTTCCTGAAATGGCAAGTCGACACCGATTTCCGGCAGTGGAATGACGGCATCAAGGCCGGTCAATTGCTCCGCAACAAATCCTGTGTCGGTCCGGCGTATGACAGTGACCGTTGCTGACGACTGTTCAACAAGCAGGTAGACGCGTAGTGACGCGATGGAACAATAGGCGTCTTTCTTTTCAGTTTCGTCCGTACGCCGTGTGTTCTGAGACAACACCTCCACGATCACTACAGGATCATCCTGAAACGTGTCCGAATCGGGATTCTGCCGACACGCAACCATCGCGTCTGGATAATAAAACCGCGTACCCGTCGATGTTTGGACGCGAACCTTTGTGTCTGAGTTAAACACCTGGCACGGATTGCCGCGAAGCTGCGCGTAAAGACTGCCCGTTGCATTCGTCGCGATGCGATTGTGAGCATTGGTCGCTCCGGCCAGCATGTAGATAGAGCCCTCGACGTACTCATGCCGGCGCTGCGCGTCCTGTTCGCCCGCGAGATAATCGGCAACGGAAATAGGTGGTTGAAGACGTGCTGTGCTCATGCAAACATTTTACCCGACAGATCGCTGGGTTGCCATATTTGTTAGTCCGTGTTTTGCAAGACTCACAGATGGTACATCGCGCTCGGACGAAATGGCATAGAAGGGCTTAGGGATCAGATTTCAAAGCCAAACACGATAGTCTTTCGAAGACAAATTCGCCCCTCGATGGTTGTGAAAAGACAGACACCAATGGCGACGGAGTTTGGCGTCCTGACACACAGGATTTCCCGGCAGCCAATGCATGAACGGATGGTGTTTCTGTCAACAATGGTCCGCACCAATTTCGGCGCATAAAAAAAGGACGGTCCAGGACCGTCCTCAACGGATGTGTGAACACATTGCCGTGCGGTAGAGAACCTTACTGTGATAAGCAGGAACCGCTACTCGGATACACTGCTGCAATGCTACCACGATTGATTTCCGTTTCAAGCTCGGTAGGCTATTTCCCCTGGGGAACAGAACGGCGACCTCTAGGTTAAACTTCGCCGACAGCACGAACATCTGGCAGCACTATGAATTACATCCTTGGACTCGATCTTGGTTCCGCGTCACTTGGCTGGGCGGTTTTGGAATGTGACGACGCCAGCCGGCCGTTCCGTATTGTTCGAACCGGCGTGCGGCTGTTTGAGGCGGGCGTGGAAGGATCTGCGAAAGAAGCGACGACAAAACTGAAGCAAGGGCGTGAAAGCTCGAAAGCAGCCACGAGACGTGAGGCGCGGCAACCCCGCCGACAGTATTGGAGAACTCAGCGACGTAAACGAAATTTATTTAGCTTGTTGCAGCGACACAGCCTACTCCCGCCGTCGGAGAGCAACCAGTCGGCAAGCCGGAAGGCGGTCTTTGACAAACTCGATGCCGAATTGACAGCCAGGCACGTAAAGCCGGGCGACCACACAGCACACCAACAACTGCCTTATCTGCTGCGCACCAAGGCGCTGTCAGAACGGCTTGAGCCGACGGAACTTGGACGGGCAATCTACAATCTCGCACAACGTCGCGGGTTTGCCAGTAATCGTAAGACAGACAGCGACGAAAAAACCGGCGTTGTACACACCGAGATTAAACGACTTCGCGAGGAATTGAACGGTCGAACTCTCGCTGAAACGATTGTAGATGATCTTGATCCTCATAGCGACGATCCGAAGATTCGGCGAATTAGAGGTGGCGGTCGGTACACCGGACGAACAATGTTCGAGGACGAGTTCGATCTTATTCGGGCAGCGCAAGAATCACATTTCCAATTGACGGAGGACGACTGGAAGGCGATCAGGAAGTCCATTTTCTTTCAACGGCCGCTCAAATCTCAAAAGCACTTAGTCGGCAAATGTGAAATCGATGGAAAGCGGCGGTGCTTGAAGGCATTGGACGCGTTTCAGCAGTTTCGTATTTGGCAAGATGCTCAGAATCTGCAATTGGTCTTTAAAGGCCCGGCGACGCGGCCGACGGGGCTGACACTGGAAGAGCAAACGGATTTGGTAACGCGGTTGCAGTCAGTCGAACGTCTGAGCTGGGCGTCAGTGCGCAATCAATTTGGTATTACGAAGGCCAAGTTCAAACAGGAGGAATCGCAAAAGAACGGGCTGCAGGGGCACGCGACAAACGCCAAGCTGAGTCCCATTTTTGGCGACAAATGGTGGGAGCTCTCGGTGGAAAATCGTGATGCGATCGTTCGAGATGTCGTCCACTACAATGACCCCAAAAAACTGGTGGAACGCGCCTGCAGGGAGTGGGGGCTGCCCGAGTCAGACGCCGAACGGCTGGATACAGTCGGACTACCACAATCGCACGGTAACCACTCCGAAAGCTCGATGAGGATGCTCATTGAACGTATGCAAACCGGGGAAGCATACTCAAAAATTCTTCACGAAGCCGAGGAGCGTTTGGACAAGGAGCCGATGGACTTGCTGCCGCCCCTTCTTTCAACCGGCGTCGAAATCACCAACACAGCCGTGATTCGTGCGCTTACCGAAATGCGAAAAGTGGTGAATGAGCTGATTCGCGACTATAAGGAAAAGCCTGTTCGTATTCACATTGAAATGGCGCGCGACATGAAACGCGGGAGAAAAGAACGGGACAAGATATTCAAGGCGAACGAGCAAAGGCGTAGGTCGCGGGAAAGAGCAAAGAAACGACTGCTTGAGGCGATGCCCGACGTAAAGGACACGCGGGCGAACATTGAAAAATGGCTCCTTTGGGAAGAGTGCAAAGGAATTTGTCCTTACACCGGAATTGTGATCAGCAAGGAGGATCTGTTCGGGCCGAATCCACGATTCCACGTCGAACACATTTTTCCGCGTAAGTACCTGGACGACTCGTTTCAGAATAAGACTTTGTGCGAGCAACAGGAGAACATTCGCAAAGGGAATGAGACGCCCTTTGACGCGTACCGCGGACAGGCAAACTGGGAAGAAATCCTGCGACGCGTGGAGAACTTTGACGGCAGTTACGACCGACGTGCCACGCGCGAAAAGATTCGTCGGTTTCGCATGTCAGCAGAGGATATCGATTCCGGCTTTGTTGCGCGCCACCTGAATGACACCAGATACAATGCCAAAGCCGCAAAACGGTATCTTGAACTCTTGTACGGAGGAACAGTTGATAAAGACGGGAAGCAAAGAATCGTCGCCGTAGCCGGTGGAATTACTTCCGACCTGCGTTGGCACTGGGGCCGTCTGGATCAGATTCTTGCACCTTCCAAGGATGAGGCTCGCGAAACCGATCATCGCCACCACGCTGTTGATGCGGTTGTTATCGCAATGACCGACCAGCAATCGATCGGCGTGCTACAGCGGGCCGCTTCTAATGCATTCACGCGACGGTCTCAGCGGTTTTTTGAGACGGTCGACGAACCGTGGGACAACTTCCGATCAGATGTGGAAGCGGCAATGATGGATGCAATTGTCTCCAAACGTATAACCCGGCGACTGTCCGGGGCGCTTCATGCGGGGTCTATCTACAGCAAGCCTCACCGCGGCAGGAACGGGCAAAAAAACCGCCTTCGACGAGAGCTGAAAGATCTAAGTGATCCCGAAATCAGAAACGGCCGAATAGTGGACCCAAAGATTCGCCACGCAGTGGAGGCAAAAATCGTAGAATTAGGCTACTCGATCAACACCAAAGACGTAGCTCGCAAGGTTTTTAAAGATCCTCAAAACCATCCAATGATCCGCGCTCGGGGTTCTCAACACGGCACTCCGATTCATCGCGTAAGAGTCCAGGTCACCAACAAGCCAGTGTTTGTCGGCGACCGGTTCGTCGAGACAGACGGGAACGCCGCAATGTTGATCTGCGCAAAAACTGACGCTTCGGGAAATGACGTGGCTTGGAAAGACCGCGTGTTTACACGCCTGGAGGTGGCGAAGAAGCTGGCAACGATCAAAAGTGACACCGCCGTTAGTCTATTCGAGCCACTTGATTCGTTTCCGCACCCTCGACTGCTGCTGTTTCGTAATGACTACTTGTACATCGACTGGCCGGATGGGCCACGGAAACTCTGCCGAGTTCAAAATATCAGTGACGGTGATTTGCAGTTGTGCGAACACAATCAGGTCAATGCGCCGAAAAAGAAACCTTGGCGAGTCTCGCCAGAAGCGTTACGGAAACGAAACGCGCGAAGAGTCGAAGTGTCACCAACGGGGCACGCGCGCGAGTTGCCGCTTGAAAGCAAGCGCATCAGCGCATAAAAAAACAGGTAGCCCCGAAGGGCTACCTGAAAGATTTGCCAGACATTCACTTCTGGAAGCGAAGAGTGGTTGGCGCCACACGCGTCTAAACCTGAACGGTTTCACCTTACTGTGATAAGATTTTCCAGGAACAGCCGCTCGGATACACTGCCCATAGTTTTGCCGAGTCGATCGCGAAAATCAAGTACAGATCGCCTCAGAAACACAACATTGACCGGTCCAAAGCGTTCGCAGGCGCGATTTGCATTAGATGTCGATGCTTAGCCATTTGCCGGCCCGACCACCGACCATTGGTATCTTCCGCAACGTTTTCCGGGATACGGCGGCGCGCTGCTATTGGAGCATTGCCGTGCGAGGCTCCAGACACGGAGCGTAGTCGCTACATTTTGAACCTCGGTCGTGGTCTCGCTGGCTCGGGGATGCTCTTCGTGCTGGGCGAGGCACGCTACGCCGCGCAGGTCGGTGCTTCCCAGGCCTGGGGCGCATCTTCGCCGGTTGTGGACGTCGCTAACCAGGCTGAGAGCGCGTGTTCGTCGGCTGAGGACAACGCTCCCCAGCGTTAGGACGCTGTTACCTAAGCTCAGGAAGCCGCTACCTCACGTCAGGGCGAGGCGACCCAGGCTCAGGGCGCCGCTACCTAAGCTCAGGACAGGGCCTCCGAAGCAGCGGACATTCCTTCGGACCGGCAGGACCAGTAGATGTTGGCTGAGGTTTGTAACACTTTCAGGGATTAACACCGTTCAAGTCATCCGTCGGTGATTTTTCACATCACGTAATTGCGGAAAGATCTCCAGCAGACGTTTTCCAGACCTAGTTTACGTACGTAAGGGACGTGTGCCTGCGAAGTCCGCTGGAGACCACCTTCCCATTTGTTAATCTCGTAGGAGAAGACATACGATGTCTAATAACCCTTATGAGAACGAAAGCGATCTCAGCAGCTATGCAACTCAGTTTGCATCGGTCGTTGGGGAGAACCCGGAAGAGTATCGGGTGACTCCTGAAGAGGTCGCGAAACTCCAGGCACAGGTGTGTGACTGGGACAAGGCGCTGGCTGCCAACGTTGCTGCCAAGGATGTTGCGAAATCCACAACGCAGGCCAAGCAGTTAACTCGAACCGAGTTGACCGACCTTCTGCGCGACCTTGGCCGACGCATTCAGGCCGATTCTAACGTGTCCGATGCGGCGCGTGCTCAGGCCGGCCTGCCGATCCACAAGTCCACTCGTACGCCGGTTGCTGTGCCGAAAACGGCTCCCGTCGGTCGCGTGGAAATTGAGGGTCCGCTGCGTCATTCCGTGGTCTTCACCTCGGATACGCATCGAGGCCGACCGGAGGGCGTCATTGGCTGTCGCATTCATGTGGCGTTCGGCGAAAAGGCTCCAGGCAGCCTGTCCGAATACCGCATGGTTGCGCAAACCGGTCGCTCACCATTCGTCATGAAGTGCGATGCAGAAGACAGCGGCAAGCTGGCTCATTACGTATTGCAGTGGGTCAACAGTCGCGAAGAACTGGGTCCGATGAGCTCGCCGATTTCGGCGACCGTCCCGGCACTGTGATGTGTCATGATGAATAGTCGGAACAGAGTGGCCGTGTTCGCAGTGCATAACGGATGCACGCACGGCCGCACTTTCCGCACTGCTTCGTTGCGAAGCTTGTCGAGAGCTTCGTTTTCACTTGCGATTGAGTCGTAAAGCGACTCTGAAGCGTGAAGCCGCCTTACCGGAATTTCTTTGCAATAGCCTCCCGAGTGGTGCATAGTCGCAGTACCTACGAGGATATCGCCTTGCGAAACCGCATCGTTGAAATTTCGGAATCCCCCTGCCGACTGCGGATCCAGCACCGTCAATTGGTGATTGAACGCAGCGCGGAGCTGGACGGGTTGTTCCCAGCGTCCATCCCACTTGAAGACATCGCCGCTGTGGTGGTCGCTCACCCGCAGGTGTCTTATACGCAGCATGTTCTTGCCGAACTGTCCGAACAGGGTTCGGTGTTCATCACCTGCAATCGTGAACGCATGCCTGTGGGAATGCTGCTGCCCCTGAGTGCCAACAGCGTGCAGACGGAACGATTTCGTCGACAGCTGGATCTCAAGCTACCGCAGAAGAAACGTCTCTGGCAACAGATCGTCAAATCCAAGATCGATATGCAGTCTCGTTTGCTACAGGAAGTTCACGGCGAAACCTTCGGCCTGCCGCCCTTGATTCCGCTGGTACGCAGCGGCGACACAACCAACGTCGAAGCACGAGCTGCGCGGCGCTACTGGACAGCGTTATTTGGCAAAGACTTTCGACGCGATGTTGAAGCCGAAAATCAGAACCGATTTCTGAATTACGGCTACGCAATTTTGCGGGCGGCCACTGCACGAGCCATTTGTGCGGCAGGCCTGCATCCTTCGCTGGGGCTGCATCACCACAACAAGTACAACGCCTGGTGTCTGGCGGATGATGTGATGGAACCGTTTCGCCCGGTTGTCGACAAAGCTGTCGTGCAATTGGTGAAAACAGACGGAGCGGATGCTGAGTTCACTCAGGCGCGGCGGGCTGTTCTGATCCGTTGTTTGCTGTCGCGAGTTTTCGTTCACGAACAGCAGCGCACAATTTTTGATGCGCTGAGTCTTGTTGCAGCGTCACTGGTGGACGCTCTTTCCGGCTCGGAGGCAACGCTCTCACTTCCGCAGGAGTTCGCTCATGCCGCGTAGTGAATTTGTAATGTCGGGGTACAAAGAAATGTGGCTGTTTGCGATGTTCGATTTGCCCGTAAAATCGAAAGAAGACAAACGTGCGTATTCGCGGTTCCGTCGGCTGCTTTTGAACGAAGGATTCAGTAAAATGCAGTTCAGCGTGTACGCCCGGTTTTGTGGCAGCGAAGAAGTCGCGGAAACCCATCGCGAACGATTACGGCGCAAGCTGCCGTCAGACGGTCACGTGCGCCTGTTGGCGGTAACCGATCGTCAGTTTGGCAGGATGGAAGTTTTCTACGGAAAAAAACGTGGTCAGACCGAAGCAAAACCAGAACAACTGCAGCTTTTTTAAGATGGCAATACGCCACAAGCTGTTCCGAGTTTTGAGTTTAGCTGCGAGGTAGTGTATCCGAGCAGCCGTTCCTGGCGAACCACAGCGAGGTAGGTGATGAAGATCTTGACGACGTTAGTGTATCCGAGCAGCCGTTCCTGGCGAACCACAGCCGCCTACTGTCGTCATCTCAACTTCCTCAGAGTGTATCCGAGCAGCCGTTCCTGGCGAACCACAGCGGCTGCAGGGGGGGGTACTGAGGCTGTTATAGTGTATCCGAGCAGCCGTTCCTGGCGAACCACAGCGTGGAGAGTCCATCGTGTTCGGAGTTGATAGTGTATCCGAGCAGCCGTTCCTGGCGAACCACAGCTCCACTCGTAGAACTCATCCTCAGCCATCAAG
>CAYZYB010000070.1:0-11215 GCA_964481505.1 uncultured Planctomycetaceae bacterium
TCCTTCTGCTGCCACAGTTCCACATCCTTCCAGCTGCGTTGAGCCTTCAGCAGGTAGATACGACTCAGGTCCTTGCGAATACGTTCTCGATCTTCCGAACCGGGAAAGAGACTTAAGCTGCGTTCCTTCAGGTTTTCGGCGGCAACCAGAGTTGTTCCGTCGTAGTACGGCCCCTGATAAGAAAGCTGTTTCACATGGGCACCCAGCACAAATGCTTTTTCGACGTGAGGGCTGTCCGGATATTCTTCTCGCAGAATCTGAAAGTAACGATCCGCTTCCACATGATTGCCCTGCTGAAGATAATACGTCGCAGTCATCATCAGAGCGTCATCGGCCAGAGGCCCGGTCGGATCATTCAGCCAGATGGATTTCAGTGCGTTGCGAGCTCTTCCTTTGGTGTCGAAGAGCGGTCGCGTACCGTCAAAGAAATTTGGCAGCAAGCCATAGCGTGCTGTCAGGCCTGGTGTGGCCTGCGCGGTTGCGCGGCCTTCTTCCACAACCTTCGAGTCACTCACAACTTTGATTTTTTCGTGCGTTTCCGGATCGGACACTTCCAGCCATGTCTGAGCAATCGCGAACAGTCGACGACTGGCGTTGGCGACATGTTTGGTCGAAGGATAGCTTTCGAAGAGTTTATCGTAAGCGTCCTGTGCCTGCGGGTATTCTTTCATCGCGTAGTGACTTTCACCGATGCGAAACCACGCTTCTTCGCCAATAGAAGTTTCTGCGTATTTTCTGGCGATCTTCTTGTAGCTGGCCAGCGCGCTACGATAGTTGCCACTTTCAAACTCCTGCCGAGCCACCTCAACCTGTTGCCGCCCGGCAGCCGAGAATTTCTCACCTCGAGACAGCGCGTCCTCTTCTTCGTGGAACGCGCGTTCGAGCGGGCCACGGATATTGTCGACGTTAAGTATGTCGCGCTTGGCAAATAGCCCTTCGCCATCAGACGGTCGCAACGAACGACAACCGGTCGTCAACAGGACGCAGGCACTCAAAGCAACCACCCGCAATGTCACCATCAACCAGTCAGCGCGCAAAGACGACACAGAAACCGGTGATGGGAGAAGGCTCCGATCAGCAGTCACCGAATCCGTTCGGTGGTGTTGCATCCTGCATATCATGTCAGAAGCTTAAATATCCAAGAGTCCCGGGCTTCCTGCCCAGCACATTTGTAATAACAGAAACTGCCAACTGATGGCATTCCTTCGTCTGCTCGCCGCTCAGACGCACTCGATCTGTAAGAATTGATTCGCCGTCAGCCAGTTTTTGCAGCACAGCTACACCACCCGCTGAAATTGATTTTCGGTCGTATTCCGGACGCCGACACCTCGCACAAAGCAGGCCTCCCTGACTCACCCAATAAGCGAAATTCGCTTTCGGCTGAACGGGTTCACCGCAGGCAGTGCATGCTGACAAATCCGGAAAATGCCCCGTAAGACGGAGCAGCTTGATTTCAAATTGAACGATTGCTGTAGCAGGTTCGACATCAGAGTTCGCCAGATCACTCAACACGCACACGGCAGCATCAAAGATTCGCGGATCGGGATCGTAGTCTTCTGTCAGCTTGCACAGCAGATCGGCGACATAATAGCCGCCATAAAGGGAATTGATGTTTGTTGAGACAGGTATAAATCGCTCAGCGAGCTGGGCCTGAGTCAGAATCCCAAGCGCACCGGAGGACTTACGCAGAAAGACTATTCGACACCTCGAAAGCAGGTCAAGAGCAGCATCGAACGGGCCCTTCAGTCTTTTGGCTCCCTTTGCCAGACAGCCAAACTTCCCGAATTCTCTGCTGAACAATGTGACCACTCGGCTGGATTCGCTGAAATCCGCCTGCCGAATCACGATGGCTTCCGCCTTTTCCCCAGACACTGAAATCCGCCTTTACCGCAAAGCACCAAACCCACGCAATCAACCAAACCCCGCTGCGAAGCCTGGCAAAGTGCGCCCACGAAAAAACCGCGGCTGAGCAAAACACTCAGCCGCGGCGAGATTGTAGTCAATCTGTGTCGACAGTTTGCCCGAAGGCAGGCGTCGTCAAATGATTGTTAGAAGGTCACGATTGCGTCGATCCCAAATGTTGCCACATCGTCTTCGCCACCTCGTCCGGCACCATTCAGGTCCCAGTCGTAGCGAATTTCCGGTCGGATGATGAGGTTGTCCATCGGCTTCACGTTGAGGCCCCAGGTGATGGCGTACTGAGAGTTACCTTCGTTCTTCCACCATTCAGCTCTTACACCAGCACCAAGTTTGTCGTTGATGCTCTTGATCAGGTAAGTGTTGACACCGATGTCATCGTCACCAACAGAGCTGATTCGAACAAGGTCACTCTGCAGGACCAGGTTAAGGTCATCAGACAGAGCGATGTCGAGCAAAAGGCTGTGTGAGTAGCCATTGCCGCCGTTACTGCGAAGGCCAAAATTGCCAGCAGTTGCAATGTAAGTGAATGTTGCATTTTCGCCAGCAGCAGTACTGAAACCACCGAGGAAGCTGCTTCCGCCGTTGAGGCTGTCAAAGCCAGAGTCCCAGCCAGCAGTCCATCCACCGTAAATGGTAGTGTCATCGCTGGCAGAGTAGGTGGCCAATACACCGGTGTGCGTGAATGGCTCGCTGTTGAACATTGTCAACGCATGGCTGTAAAAGAAGTTGTCAGGAGCTGTCACAACTTCGTACCCGATCAGAGTATAGAAGTGACCCGCTTTAACGCTCCAGTCGCCATTCGCGACTTCTGCGTACAACTGTGGAATGGCAAAACCATACCCGGCACCTCGAGAGAAACTGCCACCGTTGTCAAAGCTGCCAGCCGGGTTACCGAATGACTGAGTGTCACCAGCATCAACCCCGTACATTGCGTCCATTCGAAAACCCCAGTCGAAGCCTTCGCTGCCGTCAGCAACCTTTTCTGCGTACAACCAACCCTGATGCAGGTTGAATCGATGCGGGTGGTTGTTGAACGATCCTGCGTCGTTGCGAGCCGCAGCACCTGGAGTCACACCACTGTGGTAACCCATTTGGATCCAACCACCGAAGGTGATTTCACTTTCGCCATCACCACCGCCAAACAAGCCACAGCCTTCTCCGCAACCTTCGCCACAACTGCCAAGGTCACAACCTGCTGGAGCACAACATGACGATTCTTCGCAGCATGATGCCAGCTGGATCGTCAGATCGTTGCTTTCACCAAAGATCTGCTGAGTTGTCAACTTTGTTCCGGCGGTGTAGATCTCGCCAGCAGATACGGTATTGGCTACCGTCATCCCGCCGATGAGAGCTAATCCCGCCAGGAACGTTCTCCATGATCTTTTGATCATTATTCAATCCCTCGCGTTCATCCATGAAACAGGTCATGCCTTCCTCCCGGTTAAGCATGATCTCTGGCAATGGTAGTTATGGCCTCGGTCCTGGAAGAGTCACTGCAATCTTGGAGGACATCGGCTGAAATTGGAAACCACACCATGTGGAATCATCTCCCTGAATGCCCTCAGACATCGGCGAACACTTTCAGGATCGGCAAGAAACAATCTGTTGGTTCAGGCTACAGCACGCAACTTGGTCTCTCTTCCGTGAAACGAACGGAACAATCGAATTGGTCGCATGTATTTCTCCCAAATTGCCAGACGAGCATGTTCAGAAAATGCCGCTATACTGCATCAATCCCTGCCACACACAGGACTATAAGGCTGTTGCGGCGAAATCGCGGGAGCTGCGGCAAAAACTGCCGAGCGACGCCAGCGACTGCGCTTTTGTGCAACTCAACAAGCGTTGGTGTTCGCAGAACTCCTTTCCCCATGAAGAAGGTGCTGTCCCTACATCATGTCCAACCGCTCTCTTCAACAATTCCTGCAAATGTTGACATCGTCCGGTGTCAGCCACCTTCCGACGGTCGTACTCCCAAAGCCAACCGCCAAACCACGGATCCCAAAAAAGAAATCGCCCGCGCCAACTGCCATGGCTTCTAAACCAGCGAGCTCTTCTCTGCCGTCACCCAAAAAAGTCAGTCGGCAGCACGTCGTAGCACCCGCTCCCTCAGAAAAAGCTCAGAGCCTGCTGGCCGGCTCATTCGAATCCACTGAGCAACAGACAGAAGGACTGTTGCAGCTGGCGGAAATCGTCTGCGTTTGTGACCGCTGCCCGGAACTGGCAGAGCGACGCACGCAAACAGTCTTTGGCGTCGGTCACCCAAACGCCAGAATCATGTTCATTGGAGAGGCACCTGGTGCTGACGAGGATCGTCAGGGAGAACCTTTTGTTGGTGCAGCTGGCCAGTTGCTGGACAGGATCATCGATGCCTGCGAACTGAAACGTGAAGACATCTACATATGTAACGTGCTTCGTTGTCGGCCGCCGGGCAATCGCAACCCGCTGCCTCAGGAAGCCGCCAATTGTCGAGAGTACCTGGACGGACAGATCCGAATCGTGAACCCGGAATTTATTGTCTGCTGGGGAACGGTCGCCGCTCAGAATCTGCTCAACGAAACACGCCCCGTCGGTAAACTCCGGGGGCAATTCCTGAATCATGGAGACGCCAGGGTGCTTTGCACGTATCACCCGTCGTATCTGCTGCGAAACCCATCTGCCAAGAAACAGGTCTGGGAAGACATGCAGTTCTTCATGGCAGCAGTTAACGGCGACAACCCGTAGTTAACTGTCTCTCTCCGCAACGTTACGGCTGCTTCGGCGATTTTGGCCGGACCTTCGGCGAATTCAGAAAATGCGGCTCAGAAGTGGCAGTCGTGGCCGCATCGTCCATTTCACTTAATAGAAGCCGGACAACATCATGACGGTGCAACATGCCGACAATCTGCATTTCATGGTCAACAACCGGAATCACACAATGACAGGCCGATCGAAACAAGTGCAGGACAGAATAGAGACTCACGTCTGACCGAATGGATTCAACATGCCGAGAAAGAATCTCGGCAATCGTTGCATCGCGGGAGGCCGTCGCGAGCAGTTTTCGGATCACTGCCGTTTCGGGCACAACGCCCACTAAAGCTCCATCACTGCCCGTGGCAATGAGCACCGAAAGATCGTTGGTCACCAGAATTTCCGCAGCGGTCCGCAGTGGTGTGTCTTCACAGACGATCGCACCGGAACACGTTCGCATCAGATCAGATACGAGGATTCGCTGCATAGGGACAAACTTTCCGGCCGAGAGCAAACGAAGAATCTTCGTCAAATTTGGCGACAATGGGCCCTTGTCTTCCCCTTGTATCGGGCGGGATCCCGGAATCACTGGAGTTCGGAGCCGTAGTTTCCATCAGACGACTGTTTTGAATCGATCCGTCCCACCGCATCCGCTTCTTTAGGGCGCAACCCTTTTCATCAGTACATTTGCCGTTACTCTTGCAGTTGCCCACAACAGCATGTTTGACTCAGCGACAGACTCAGCAGCTCAGGAACCCCACATGAACAAACACCTCAACCGAATTCGGCGGACTGCGTTCTGTTGCATCATTTTCGTGCTGTGGAATGTTTCGTTCGCTGCAGCCGCAACCATCAGTGAGTGCCAGCAAATGCTGCATACCGGCAAATATGAAGAATGCCTGACTGCAGCAGCGGACGCGATCGAACGTCGCAGCTACGGCGAAGAATGGCCCATCCTGAAAGCCACCGCGGAAATGTATCTTGGACGCTACGACCTGGCCGACGAAACCATCGAAGCTGGCACCCAACGATATTCGTGGAGCATTCGACTGCGCATGCTGGCCCACAGCAACTGCCGGATTCTCGGCAACCGCGAAAAGTCCGAACGCCTCCTGGACGAAATCAACCAGCTGGCCACTGCCGCGCCATGGCGATACACAGATGCCGACGACCTGGTTGCCCTGGGCAAAGCAGCCACAATCATCGGAGCCGATCCCAAAGACGTACTCGAAGGTTTCTATGACCGTGCGAAACGAAACTACAGCACTCGCCCGGATGGCTACATTGCCGCGGGAGAACTTGCCTTCAGCAAAGGTGACTCCGCACTCGCCGCAGACATTCTTCGCCCTGCTTTGGAAAAATTCCCCGACAATCCGGACGTCACATTCCTGCTCTCAGAAGCGCTTCGATCAGGCGCCGCAAAGCAGTCCGCTGTGCTGCTGGAAAAGACGCTCGCGCTGAACCCGGCTTACCCGACAGCCCTGCAACGCCTTGCAGAACAACAAATCGATGCTGAAGACTACGCCACGGCAGAAGCAACGATCGCCAGGATTCACAAAACGAATCCCAACCATCCGGAAGCTCATTCGCTGCAGGCCGTCATTCATCACCTGCATCACCGAGCGGAAGAAGAACAGAAAAGTCGCGACCAGGCTTTGAAATTCTCTACGGCCAACCCGCTGGTCGATCATCTGATTGGCCAGAAACTGTCGCGCAAGTATCGGTTTGCTGAGGGAGCTGAATATCAGAGACAGGCTTTGAAGATCGATCCCAACTACCTGCCCGCGAAAACGCAACTGGCCCAGGACCTGCTACGACTCGGAAGCGAAGCCGAAGGCTGGAAACTCGCTGATGAAGCCAGACAAAAAGACAAATACAGCACAACACTATTCAACCTGATGCAGCTCAGAGACACCGTCGAAAAGTTTACCACCATCACCAACGAACGCTTCATCATCCGCATGGAACGCGGCGAAGCGGCCGTGTACGGATCACAGGTGGAAGCACTTCTGGATGACGCGTTCACAACACTATCGAAAAAATACAACTACACGCCCAGCGAACCTGTCGTGGTCGAAATCTTCGATCGCCAGAACGACTTCGCCGTTCGCACGTTTGGCATACCGGACGTCGCCGGCTTTCTGGGCGTCTGTTTCGGAAAGGTGATCACCGCCAACAGTCCAGCGTCCCAGCGTGACAGCCCCAACAACTGGGAGTCCGTTCTGTGGCACGAATTCTGCCACGTCATCACGCTGCAAATGACAAAAAATCGCATCCCCCGGTGGCTCAGCGAAGGCATTTCTGTTTACGAAGAACGACTCCGCGACAAACGCTGGGGCCAACACATGACCCCAGAATTCCGACAACAGGTTCGCGAAGATCGTATCACGCCAGTCAGCGAACTTAGCAGCGCGTTTCTAAACGCGAAATCCGGCAGCGACCTCAACTTCGCCTATTACGAATCGTCGATGGTGGTGGAATTCATCGTTCAGGAACACGGCTTCGAAGCCCTCCGGAAAATCCTGCGATCACTCAACGACGGCCTGACCATCAACGATGCGCTGGATCGTCACACAGGTGGGCTTGAAGAACTGGAGTCCGGCTTCCGTACCTATTTCCAATCCGTCGCTGAAGAATTCGCACCGGGAGTCGCGTTCACAATTCGCCGTGGCCCGCCAACAGAAGAAACGCCCGCAATTGTTATCGAAGAAGATCCAAACCTGCCAAATTATTCGCAGGGACTGGCGGCGGCGGCGGCACTGATGAAGACAGAGCAGCTGGATACGGCCGAAGAACGTTTGCTGCAACTGATCAGACTTTATCCGGAAGATCCCAGCCCACAATCTGCGCGGCGTCTGCTGGCTTCGATTTATGGTCGTCAGCAAAGAACGGACGAACAAATTGCAGCCTTAACGGAACACCTACAAGTCTCCGCCGACGACCTGAATTCCGCCATGAAGCTGCTGTCTTTGCAGGTTGAAGCCGAGCAATGGGAACTCGCTCTGGCAGCGGCAAAAAACGTTGAAGCCATTGACCCTTTGCAGTCTGCCGCCATTCGTCAAACTCTGACAGCAGCCACTGCTTTGAAGAACAGCGAAGTCTCTATCCAAATGCTGCGAGCGTTGTTGGAACTGGAACCAGGAGACTCTGCCAGAACGCATTTCATGCTGGCAAAGATCTTCAGCAAAGACAACGTTGAAACCGCACGGCGTCACGTCCTGCTGTCTCTCGAAAAAGCGCCACGTTATCGAGAAGCCCACAAGCTGCTGCTGAAAATAAGTGCCGTAACAGGTGAACCTCCGGAGACGACAAATAAGAGATTAGCCAGATGAGCAGTTTCTATGGCATCGGAACCAATTACCTCGGTTGGAAGGTCGGAGAAGACGGCGTTCCCACAGCGACAGAGTGGTTTGTAGTGTTCTATCTGCCAATCGTTCCGATCGGTCGAAAACGACTCTACGTCGTCAGCCTGGAAGATAGTGTCGGCGGAATTCCAGGAATCAACGGCACCTTTACTTTGTCCGGCAAATACCGAATCCTCGAAGATCTGCCGATTAAGTTCTCGGAAGTCCTGTGGACGTATTTCTTTGGTTACGTCCTCGTACCGCTGATTCTGATGGTTCCGCTGTTAGTCATTGTTCCCTACTTTCAATGGTATGATTCGCAAGACAAACTCAAAGTAACCCTCGTCCAGGATCTGACCGCCATAATGCTGATCGTCATTTTCCCGATGGTCTATGTCGGCGTTATCCTCGCAACGCTGCTGCATCGCACACGCGGAATCGGCATGGAAGAGTACGGCGTCAAAGATTCGAAGGAGGATGACGACTGCGATGAAGTGGAATGGCTAAACTGACCCCAAATCGTTCGAACCTTCACATCCACAGCATCAGCCTTCTACAGTCCAAACGAAAACGGTTCTTTTGAGATTCCTATAGCGGTCGAACTATCGTGGGAAATCTCGTGCCGCCTCACTCCGCCAGCAGTGGCGGCTGCGAAATTCGCGCCCCCAAAGCCCTGAGTGTCGACGTCTAATAATTCGCGGTTTCTAACGAAATTTTTTGATTCGCGCGACAGGATCGCACGCGACGTTTGTACTGGTATTCGGAGCACACTGCATGACTCATTCAACGACGACGCGGAACAGCCTGCTGCTGAGACTGCGGGATCGAAACGATCTGCTGGCGTGGGATCAGTTTGTGGGGCTCTACGCGCCTCTGGTGTATGGGTTTGCTCGCCGAAAGGGACTTCAAAATGCGGATGCTGCGGATATCGCTCAGGATGTGATGACCTCAGTGGCTCAGCAAATGAAACAGTGGGAATACGATCCGAATCGCGGGTCGTTTCGAGGCTGGTTGTTCACGATTGCTCGCAACCGACTGAAGAACTGGCTGGCCAGTTCCGCTCGACGAATGGACGGCACCGGTGGTGATGACAATCAGGAGACCATTCAGACCTGTGCCGACACACAGCCTGACAGTGACTGGGATGCCGAATACGCTCGGCACGTTTTTCACTGGGCAGCAGAAATTAGCCGGCAACAGGTGTCAGAACAAACGTGGCAGGCCTTCGAACTCACAGCCATCAATGGACAAAGTGGAGACGATTGAACCATGACGGAATCATGCCCATCACCCACCGAACTTCGTCAGCTTGTCGATGGCACACTTTCTAATACGGATGCTCAGCCCCTGGAATTACATCTCGATCGCTGCGAAAAATGCCAGCAGGCTGTCCAGCAAATTGCCGCTGACGAAACGTTCTGGAATTCAGCCACAGCAAAACTGGCCCACGAAAAAATCGCCAGCACCGAACTCGATCAAACGCTTGAACAACTCAGGCACAGATCACGTGAAGAAGCAGAAGAAGTCGGAGAAGCGATTGAACTCAAGCTGTCGTTCATCGAGGATCCCGTCGAACCTGGCACCATTGGTCGACTGCAGCACTACGACATCCTTCGCGTAGCTGGTCGCGGCGGCATGGGCATTGTCTTGAAAGCGTTCGATCGTTCACTACGTCGGATCGTCGCCGTTAAGTTGCTGGCTCCGCACCTGGCGGGCAACGGCCAGGCGCGGCAGCGGTTTATCCGCGAAGGACGAGCAGCCGCCGGCATTTGCCACGAACATATCGTCACGATTTATGCCGTCGAAGAATCACCACCTTTCATCGTCATGCAATATGTTCACGGGGAAACGCTGGAAGAACGTATTCACCGCACGGGATCACTCGCCGTTAGGGAATCCGTGCGAATCGCTCTGCAAATTGGCCAGGGGCTGGCGGCCGCGCATTCTCAGGGAGTCGTGCATCGTGACATCAAGCCAGCCAATATCCTGCTGGAAAACGATGTCGCCTGTGTTCGCATCACCGACTTCGGCCTTGCGCGAGCGATCGACGACGCCAGCATGACACAAAGCGGTGTCATCGCCGGAACGCCTCAATACATGGCTCCCGAACAGGCCAGTGGCGATGCGATTGATGAACGCGCGGACCTGTTCAGCCTCGGCAGCGTGCTGTACACGATGCTGGCCGGTCATGCGCCGTTTCGAGCCACCACGGCGATGGGCGTTTTAAAGCGATTGTGCGACAACGCCGCCAGACCGATTCGAGAAATCAACCCGGACACTCCGGATTGGCTGAGCGTGGTCCTTAACCGACTGCATGCCAAGAACGCGGCCGATCGCTTCCACAGTGCCGGTGAAGTTGTGTCGCTGTTGCAGCGAGGTCTGGCTTCGCTACAAACAGGAACGGCACCACCAAGTGTTGAACCAGGTGCAGAATTGACGGATGCGTCCTCCACCGTTGCATCAGTCGCGCCTGAGACAACTCACTCGCCGAACAGCGGCCAACAACCGGACGAATCCGAGGCGAAACCTGCAGGTGGTGGAATTCTCTCTGCGGCATCGATGGATATTAAGACTCTCTTTAATCGGATCCTGCCGACACGGCTTCTTCCACTGCTGTTTTTTATTCTTGCCGCGATGGCGCTGCCGTTTGTCCCGGCCGCAACCGCGGTGAGTGCTGGGATCGCCGTCGTAACGATGGTCGTTCCCAAATTGTTGCCGTCCATCTCCGCAAAGTTATTTTCGGAAACGCCCCAGGACAGCTTGACCTCAGGCAGCGGAGACGAAGCAATAACGACGAAGCCTCACTGGTTGTCTGGCATGGATTGGAAGTACCTGTTTTTCTGGCTGGTACTGTGGCCTCTACCAATTCTGATCTGGGCAAACGTTTTTTATGTTCAGGAGGATCTCATGCGGTCCGCACGGAACGTGAACGACATTGTTCAAGGAAATCAGATCATGGCCGTTACGGCAATCGTCATCGTGGCACTCTGGACTGGCATCGCCGCGCTGTGGTTCCTGAGAAGATCGCGTGAAGGCATTCGAATCTTTGGCCCGGCAACTCGCAACAAAGGGATTCTCACTGTCGCGGGACTGGCGGCGGTGTTTGTGGCATGTGGCGTGGGAACGTGGGTAAGTGACGTATTGGGCCAAGTGGGACACATTCTTGAGAGGGGTGTTGTCGTCCCTTCAGTAAAAAACACAGCCCCCACACCAGTCCGCCAGGT
>CAYZYB010000071.1:0-8081 GCA_964481505.1 uncultured Planctomycetaceae bacterium
ATAGAAGGGTTCTGCTGTTTGATGACCTGAGCAATTCGGAAGGACGCATACACGCACCCCGGAAACGGTACTGACAGCAGGACGATATTGGGCTGGTGCTTTTCAATCGTCGTCCGAGTTTGCCTCTGCAGAATTTGGTCGACAAGATTCTGTTCTGCCGCCAACGCCGCAGCCAATGGGTCGAATGTTGGCTGACTTGCTGCCAGTGATTCTGCGTAACGCACAAATTCGAATCGCGAATCCACGGCATCTCGCACAACATCTGCCAGGTCACTGAGATACAGCGTGCAGTAGTGGCGAGCTCGGTCCTGGATTCCGAGGCTTCCGAATGCCCATCGCACCGGATCGTCATCTTCGAGGTCTTCGTCCGTATCAGAAACGTGCGCGTCTAGTGCATCGAATCGCGGACCTTCCGGGAGGAACATCCGACTGTTGATTCGATGAGCCAGTGTGGAGTCTCGCCCCTGAAGAAACGCAATCACCCGACCAATCGACGCCTGGTATTGTTCGAATTCGCTGAAGAAGTGCTCCACCGATTCAGACTTCCTGCTGGCTGCTTCCGAATCGATATTATCGTAAATTGCTTTCAGGCCGTCTGCGGAAAACAGTTCCAGCACCAGTCCAAGCGCCAGATCCTCCTGAACGGCGTCGACGTTTTGAGAACGCAGAAAACCGGTGAGATAGGCCGTTGATGGATAAGGCGTGTTCAGCTGCGTCATCGGTGGGATGACAGAAAGAACGCGTGGAGAATTTGTGGCCATGTTTGATGAACTGAGTGCGTGAACATATTCGACACCGCGCAGCAGTTTCACAAGTCCGCCGCCGGATGTCACGCGTCGCGAGCTGCCTCCGTTGGCGGGCGGCTGGAAGACGTGATAACCTTATAAGTATTGCTTCCTGAATCTGTACCCGCTAAAGCACGATGGCCAAAAACACGACAGATCCCAGTTCAACGCCGCCACAGACGTCAGCAGCATCACCTGCGCCTTCATCGATTGAACGCGGATCAGCCGGCAGACTGTTGATCGCCATTGCAGCCTTCGCTCTGGCTGTGCTGTTGACGGTTAACCTTTGGATACTTTCAGCTCAGGTGCGAGACACCGCGAACAAGAGTCGCGAGCATGCGTTTTGGGCGGTTTGTCATTCGGGGACGACAGCGGAAATGCGGAGCAGGTACTTGTTGCAGCTTGTAAGCAAAGGCAACACAGAATGGCGGAGCGCGTATCTGTCAAAACTGACGATGGACGGTGTGAACCTGTCGAACGCAGATCTTGCTCAGATCGCTTTGGATTCGGGGAGTTTTGTCGACGGCGATTTTTCTAACGCCAATCTTTCCGGAGCGGCATTGGACCTGTCCGACTTCAGTGAGGCCACATTCTCCAAAACGAATCTCCGCAACGCGACCTTTTTCAAGTCGCGTTTGGTCGAAGCGGATTTTCGAAACGCCGACCTGCTGTCGACATCGTTTGAACAATGTGTCGCCCATAAAGCAAATTTCGTCGCCGCCAAAATGGGTGATGCCTTTTGCCCGATGGCAGATTTCACGGACGCAGATTTGACCGGTGCGGACCTTAGTGGAGCGAATCTAGAAGCTGCCATTCTGAAAAACGCCAACCTGGCGCTCACAAACTTCCACGCAGCAACACTCACCGACGCCGACTTCACAGACACGAATTGGTGGCGATGTCGAGGATTAACGTCGATTCAAATGGACGACCTGACACTCACATTTCCTCCAACTCCAGCTGCCTCCGAATCACGCCAGCGAGACTTCGAAATGTGGCTCGGCAAACGCATCGACGAACGACAGCGTCCGGACGACGAGTAGTGCGTTAATCGACTGTCGCGTCGTCGAGGTAGTAATTCCAACCTTCCGAATGTTCACCAAGGTGCAGAAGTTCATCAGCGTGAGTTGGCGAATCAACGTGATACAACTGCGACTGAAGTGTGCCGTCGTGACCGATTGATGACGCCAACGCCTGGAGAACTTCGAGGTGTCTTTCCGGCATGGAAGTTGGCGTCAGAATCAAGACCATGCAATGCAACGGTTGCCCGTCCGGGGTGTCAATCGAAATGCCTGTGCGGCTGATTCCCATCGCTCCGATGATCGTTTCTCCGACATCGAGCCGTGCATGAGGCAACGCTAACCCGTGGCCCACGCAGGTTGACGAAGCAATTTCGCCGTCCATCACTGCGTTGAAGATTGATTCTTCGTCGTGTGGCAGATTGTGAGTCGCCAAGGTCAGTTTAATGAGCTGCCGAATGGCCGCCTCTTTATGCGGTCCTTCAAGATTGGTCGTGATGTTTTGCTCAGACAAAAAGTCGAGAATCCTTGCTCGGTCGCGTCCAAAGTCGCCTGACTTTTTTAACGCCAACTTCGTCAACAGCGGGCCGAACGTTTCGTTCAGCAGCACCATTGCCAGCACAACCGCCAGAATGATTTCGCGAATGGGCAGAAACGTCGGGTCGTCCGTAATCAGCAGCATCAGCCCCACAGCCAGTCCGGCCTGAGGCACCAGAGCGATGCCAATCCACGTCTGAAACCTGGGAGGTGCTCCGGCGAATTTCATGCCAAGGTAGCCTGCAAGGAACTTCCCAACTCCGCGACCGAAAAACCCAATCAGCGCAAGCAGGCCGCCAACGGCCAATGTGTCGAACCGCAGCTCCATGCCAGCGACTGTGAAGAACACAGCAAAGATTGCAGACTCAAAACTGTCAAAAACCCCATGACCAATTTCGTCTTTGTCCGGCGTCACATTGGCAAGCGTAACCCCAAAACTGAGGCAGGCCAGAAGCACGGACAGCCCCAGCCATTCTGTGAGTCCCGTGGTTAGCAGAATTGCGATCAACGACAAAACCGCAAGCCGATCCGGTCGGACAGTTCTGCGTGTCAGACCAATCAACGCCATCGCGATCAGGACACCCAATCCGATGCTACAGACGACGTGCATTGCAGGTTCCAGCAACGTGACGACCGAAAATGCCTGGTGCGGTTTCATCGCCTGCTGAGCAAACGTGCGAGCCACTTCGAACAGAATAATGCACGCAAGATTGTTGAGGGCCACAGCCGCGATTAACGTCCGCACAAAAGAGCCTCGGGATGCAGTTTCCTTAACGATGGCAAGCACGGTGGCCGGCGCAGTTGACACGCAAATGGTGGCAATCAGAATCGCGACCGGTTTGTCGAGGCCTGCGATGAAAGTTAGTCCACAGAAGACGATCAACGGCGTCAGAAGAGCTTCAAGGCAAAGCAGGAACAACAACCTTTGCCGAGCCACAGTCAGACGGCGATAATTCAAATGACTTCCGACTGCCACTGCCATCAAGCCCAGCGCAAAGTCCACCAGCGGCTTCAACGCATGGAAATCCGCTTCAGCAAAGACGTGCAGCACCGACGGTCCGAGCAGAATTCCGACGATGATCTGCCCGGTTACGGAGGGCAGTTGAGCCAGTTTTGCCAGCGTGGCCGAAATGACTCCAGCCACCAGGATGACGGCCAGGACCAACAGAATGTTCGTTTCCGCAAGAATCGCTCTGCTCCTTCTACGCTACGGGATGTGCTCCCCGGATCCGTAACTGTCCCCATGCTGTACGGAGTATAAATTGAAGTTTTCAAAAAACCTGCTGACGAATCCTATCCCAACGTCGCCCCGGAAATCTCCTGTTTCATCTGATTTTTGCAACACTTCGCGTTGCAGCTTTGTAACCAGCACCAACATTGCGACGGGCCGCGCCGTGCCACGTTAACTCAATCCGGAATCCCCCGCTTACTCAGCTGCGAGTGACTGGCTGGCGAAGGATTCCGCCGTTCGGCCAATTGCGTCCAGCAGTGAATCCAAATCCGCTTCCGTTGTTGTTGGATTCATGACGGTCAAACGGAGGCAGGCTTTCCCATCGAGCTTCGTTTGCACGATATAGAACTCTCCGGACCGAACCAGCCGCGTCCGCAGCTGCTGCTGAAACTGATTTTGTTCTTCTGCCGAAGCGTGCGCTATCGACTGCGGCAGGTGGCGAAAGACCACGATGTTGCATTCCGGTTGATGGCATGTTTCGAAGTCTGCCGCTGCTTCAAGTTGCTGATGCACGTACTTTGCCAGAGCTATCGAGCGGTCGACCATCTGTTCGAAGATCGTTTCGCCGAACATCGACCACAGCCCCCACAGACCGAAGCCGATGGGCCGCTTGGTGCATTCGACTGTTCGTGTGCCGTTGTCGAATTCCGCCATCCCAGGATTGGATGGATCGAACAAATACGGGGCGTCCTGCTGAAATGCGTCAAACTGATGCGTTTTGTCACGGTACAAAACCGCGGCACAGAGCGCTGGCATAAACAGCATCTTGTGTGCATCCCACACGACGCTGTCGGCGCGGTCGATTCCATCGAGCTTGTGTCTGTGCTGCGAACTCATCAGCAATCCGCCGCCGTGTGCCGCATCCACATGAAACCACACCCCATGCTGTTCGCAAACGTCCGCGATTTCGGACAGCGGGTCGAATGCACCAATCGGAGTGGCACATGCAGCCGCTGCAACGGCGATCACGGTCCGGCCATCTCGGCGGCAGGCTTCCAGCGAACGGTTGAGTTCTGTCGACGACATTCGGCGACGGTCATCCACAGGCACCTTGATAATCTGTTTTGTTCCGAGTCCAAGAATTCCAGCGGCGCGGGTCACGCAGTAGTGGGCGTCGGCCTGAGCGATCAGGACAGCGTTCCGCGGCGTGCCGGCTTCCCAGCAATTGGGGAGCCGGACGTTGCGTGCAGTCAGCAAAGCCGTGAGGTTTGCGAGTGATCCGCCGTGAGTCAGCACCCCGCTGCTGGTGTCGGGATTCCAGCCGACTTTACGACACAGCACGCGTGACAGAGCGTGTTCGACGGCGGTGGCCCAAGGCCCCATTTCGTAGATCGCCATGGGCTGATTGGTGACGGAACCGACCGCATCAAAAAGTCCGGCGATCGGAACACTGGCCGGCACCTGGTGACCGATATATCGCGGATTGTGCAGATTCTGTCCGCTCGCCAGCATTTGGTTCAGCAGACCTGAAAACTGCTGCTGTCGTTTCGCTGCGGAATCCGGACCGGACATCAGGAAGGACTCGGCCGTTGCAACAGCCTGAGCGGGATCCTGCCAGTTTAGCACTGGAGAATCACCCGATAACATCGTAGTGAGGTGTTCGGCAAGAAGCCGTTGCCAGATCTTTGACAGGTTTTCAAAACGATCCGCGTTGTAAGCTTCGTCAATCAATGACACGGTCTGATCCTCAGTGATCGGAGAACTTAGCGATCGATTTAAGCGCGTTCGAATGTTGCCAGCGTGTCGGTGGAACCGACGCTGGATTCGAAGCTATCGGGGCGTGGTTCCCCGAATGCTGCCTGGCAGTTTTGCAGTTTGCCGTCGACCAGTCGAATGAGTCCCAGATGCGACTTGCCAGCATCCGGCCCGTCGGTCACCTGTTGATCAAGGTGAGCTGGATCTTCGCTCGAAAGCACAGTCAACGTGCCGCTTTCCTGAACGTCTCCACCAGCTTTCACCGTGTATTTATCGCCTTCAACGACGAATTCGATGCCGACCGCGGTCATGTCGTCTGGTTTGTCGAAGTTCCCGCCCTGTCCGAGGCTGACCATCTTCCACTTTCCCTGCAGAGCTTCCGCTGTCAGGCCGACAGCAACCGCCGCAGCGGGCGCGGTTGGTTTAGGAAGATCCTGTGTCATGACAGAACTGGGATCTTCTTCCTCCGCACCAGCTTCTTCTTCGGATTCAGGAGCGGTTGCGATTTTGAAGAGCTTATTGACGCCCATTTTGTTCGAGCAGTCCGGGCATTTGGCTTTACCAATCCCTTTGCCGGCGGCGCCGCCCAGTTTTTGCTGAGCTCGCGCGGGCTCGCTGACCGCGATGTTGCACGTGCCGCAGCGGTAGCCGGATATTTCGAGCTCGTAGCCAGGATCGTTCTCGTAGTACTCCAGATTTTTCAGCGAGGTGACCGGCATCTCGCTAAGCTTGCACTTCAGCGTTTCTGCTTCGTCTGTCATCGGCACGCCGTTTTGTTCGGCGTTCAGCTGAGTGCCGAAGCGTTTTTGCAGCTCCGCAGACAGCTTCCGATAGTCACTGATCGTTAGTGAAACAAATGCCTGTTTGTTGTCTTCCATGGCCAACGGCAGATACAGCGCGATGCGCCCATCGCCGAAGACCGGGACACCAGCGAACATGCTTTCGTGAGCTTCCGCAACGGGCTGCACCAGGCGAATTTTGGCAAGGCCGTCCGGATCGATCGTTTGCAGGTCGCCAAAGGGCACGTCTGCCAGTCCGCCTGTGTTTGTGATGTGTTCGCGAACCAGTTTTCGCTGTTCTTCTGTCGCCGGAGGGCCATCGGCTTTGCTGAACAGGCCCTTCTTGGCTGGTGGAGCGTACTTGAGCACCTGAAGTCCGCTTTCGTGGAAGCCAAGATCGACAGCTTCGGCGGATTTTTCCAGACTCCCGGGTTTCAGCACAATGTCGGTGGGAGCGACAACGTGAAACCGAATATTGTCCTGCCATTTGATGTCGACCTGTGCTGCTGCTGCCTTCCGGCGTCCCTTTTTGGAAGACTTTTCCTTCTTCTTCATCTGCGGCACAACGAACGGGAACTTGCACTGACGACAACGCAAAGTGCGACCGCCCTGTTCCTGGTGAACTCGAATCCACGCACCACAGCGAGTACACGGCAACAGGATGCGTTTGCTTCGAGCTTCCTGGACTTTCTGTTTCTTTCGCTTGCGAGTCTCTTTCTGATCCTGCAGTGCGATTCCGACGAGATCGTCGGCGTCGAAGTCCTCGGCCGATTTCTTTTCTGCGGCCGGCGCGGTTTTGGGGGTATCCGCTTCGGGAGCGTCTGCAGGTTTGCTGTCGGCGTCTGCTGATGCTGCAGCCGGAGTTTCTTCCGCGGCGTCACTGGTCGCCGCTTCAGCGGGGGCAGCTGCTGGCGTGGGTTCCGGCGCTGGACTTTTGGGAGCAGGCGTTGTTACTTCGGCGGCGGGCGCCGGCGATTGCGTAGTACCCTTTACCGAAAGCTCAAAGCCACCATCGTCTCCACCATCGTCAGAACGTAACGTGAATTCAAAGTCATCGTCGTCCTGAGCATCATACACAGAGCCACGTTTCGCTTCTCCTGTGCGGGCATTGACGTCGATTAACTCCGTACGATTTTCTTTCGGTACGTCACTGAAGATGATTGGCTGCGGAGACGACTTCATTTCTTCATAACGAGCCTCCACGTCTTTGCGCATGAAGGTGTTACAATTCCAGCAACGCACCAGACCGGAGCGAACAGACTCACCGCATTTGCGGCAAGTGTCGTACATACTCTGACTTTGCAGATCCTTCGTCAGAGCAGCAGCCGCTTTCGCGCGTTCTTCATCGAACACGTGGCTGCATTCGGGACACTCATAAGTGTCCGCGAGAATGAAGGAGTCGCATCCGGGACAGGACTGGAACGATGTGGACATAAGAGACGATTGAGGTCTGGACAAGAAGCCGAAAAATTGCAGTCAAAGAACAATTAATTTGAACAACAAATTTGCCGCAAGAGGAACGGTTTCTTACCGATACGATTTCAAAGGCGGTTTTGCCTGCAGTTTCACCGCAAATTGCTTCGGATGCAAATCCTGCTTCCGGCGTTCTTGTCGAAGCAGCGAAATGGACACCGAATTGGGGCGGGTAATCACGATTGACCAGTGATTCTGCGAACTTCACCCCGCAGTTGAGTCAATTCGCCAATCTGCCCGCATTGTCAGTATAACTACCCCAATTGAAGCCGAGCAACGTCCGACAGTCCGCCCAGACGTCGCCACACAGCCGGTATATTGCGGAGACCGCCTGTTGAAACATCCTCGCATGAATCTCATTACAAGGTGATCCGGTTCGGACATCTGCGCGTTCCCGCCATCACTGTTGGGGCTGAACGCTGCCTGCGAATGGGAATTCTCTGCTTGCGATTTGCTACGCCGTGGAGTCCAATTAGACTCCCGCCTGTACTGCCACTCTGCAACGCCGCAACGCCGCAACGCCGCAACGCCGCAACGCCGCAACGCCGCAACGCCGCAACGC
>CAYZYB010000071.1:8181-11195 GCA_964481505.1 uncultured Planctomycetaceae bacterium
CGCAGCAGAAACACCGGTGACACCACAGCTTCCGGAAGAAACAAAGTAAATCGACTCGCAACACTTCTCGGCAACCAGTCCATCCAGAGACCAGTCCATCGAAAAAATTGACAAATGACAATTGTCAATTAACTAATGACAAATCACCAACAAAGAGTCTTCCAACACACCCGAACTCGTACCCACGCCCATTCACCAGCATTCCTCCTCGACAAACAAATCCAGAATTCCAACACTCAATGAAGTTCCTAATCACCAACGACGACGGATTCGACGGCCCTGGCCTGGCAGCACTGTTTCAGGCTCTGAAGCCCATCGGCGACGTCCGCGTTGTCGCGCCGTCTGAGTGTCACAGCGCCAAGGGTCATGCGGTCAATACGCATTCGCCACTTCGCGTCGAACGTCGAGATGTCGCTCCATTCGGTCCGATCGATATTCTGGATTCTTCACCGGCGGACTGTGTTCGCGTTGGCCTAAAAGCTCCGGGAGCTGAAACGCCGGACTTCGTCGTCGCCGGAATCAACACTGGAGCAAATCTGGGAGTCGACCTGTTCTATTCCGGAACGGCCGCCGCTGCAAGAGAAGCCGCGATTCTGGGCGTTCCTGCAATTGCGTTGTCACGATACATGCGGCCCGAGTTTCCGGTGGACTGGGAAACGCTGTCTCTGCATGTCACGCGAGTTGTCCGACAGCTGATCAGCGATGATCTTCGACTTCCCGCAGGGCAGTTTTGGAACGTCAATTTTCCCGCGGTCACAGACGAAGCCCATCCGGAGGAGATTTCATTCGCCCCGCAGGGCCTGCTGACCCACGACATCGGTTTCAAATTATGTGAAAACGCAGACACTGCGGAACCAAATGTCACGGTGCTGGAGTATGCCGGCGATTTTCGATCGCGTGGAAAGACAGACGATTGCGACGTGGCCACGCTGTTTCAGCAGAAAATCACGGCGACTCCGATCGATCTTTGCACCACGGCACCGCACCGAACGATCACAAAGTCCTGAATTGTGCGTTTAACGCCATTTGTGAGGTTTGCGCCGATTGACTA
The DNA here is from genome assembly GCA_964481505.1 of uncultured Planctomycetaceae bacterium. Classification (GTDB taxonomy): domain Bacteria; phylum Planctomycetota; class Planctomycetia; order Planctomycetales; family Planctomycetaceae; genus Fuerstiella. Next base: position 9,233 of record CAYZYB010000071.1, read on the forward strand.
AACCTCCGGCAGTCGTCAGCATTCGCTGGTCGAAGGCTGAAGGAGGCCAGTGCCGGGAGCAATTTCTGAATTTCGCCCAGTGTTTATTGTCAATTGACGACTTCGCAGACTGTCCCAGGCAATGGGTTCCGCTGCGAATTCGACTGCTATTGAAGGACAACCGTCCAGAATGTACGAGCGTCTTACGATTCTCAGCGGACGAGCCAATCCTGGTTTGGCGTCGGAAATTGCCGACTACCTCGGGATCACGCTTGGCCATCTCGACGCGGCGAATTTTCCGGATGGCGAGATCAGCGTTAAGCTAAATCAGAACATCCGCGGCTGCGACGTATTCATTTGCCAGGCAACATCACCACCGGTGAATGACAATCTGATGGAACTGCTGATTCTGATCGACGCGTGCCGTCGAGCCAGCGCCGCTCGAATCACTGCCGTGATTCCCTATTTCGGATACGCTCGTCAGGACCGAAAAGACTCCGGCCGTGTCCCCATTACATCAAAACTTGTCGCCAACCTCATTGTACAGGCGGGCGCTCATCGCGTGCTGACGATGGATTTACACGCGGCCCAAATTCAGGGATTCTTCGATGTTCCTGTAGACCACCTTTACGCAGCGCCGATCCTTGATAAGCACATCCGGACTTTGATGATTCCGGAAAACGAAATTGTGATTGTCAGTCCGGACGAAGGCAGCATCAAACGCAGTTTGCAGCATCAGGAAAATCTCGGGGGGTCGCTGGCCATCGTCGACAAACGCCGCGCCAATGCTCTGGAAACTCGCCAGGCAAATTTGATCGGCGGACCCATCCAGGGAAAAACAGCATTGATCTTTGACGACATGATCACAACAGCCGGGTCAATCACTGGTGCCGTTCGAGTCGCGCGCGAGCAGGGTGCTCGTCGAATCTTCGTCAGCGCCACGCACGGCGTCTTTTGCGGACCGGCGGTCGAACGATTAAACGAATCTCAGGTGGACGGTATCATCGTCACAAACACCTGCCCCGATGCCTCAAATCCACAGCTTCGCAACCTGACAACCGTCAGCGTCGCACCGCTGCTGGGAGAAGCCATTCGCCGAGTCCACCGCAACGAATCGGTGAGCCATCTCTTTGACTGATACGGGATTGAGCCTCAACGCTCCGGCGACGTCACTCAGCAATCTCACTGCACATGATTGCAAAACACAGAGCGATGAAAACTCGGCCGTTCCCTCTCTCGCCTCCACCTCCCAAAGCCATCCCAGATCCGACAACGCCCAGCGCGTAACCTCGGGCAGGCAAAAAGAACCGTATCCAGGGCTTCCAGTCAGTCGTCACTTGTGTAAACTTAGTATTATGTAGTGTCGTCCATTTCAGTCACGCTCAATACCACCCAATAAGAATGCCATGCGCCGGAATTGGGCATTCACCCAATTTGAGCATGGAAACCCAATCCGGTGATGGCGGGCGACTATGAAGCCTTGTTTGTATCAAGTGTGAATTTTAGCTGTTTCTGGCTTTTCTTTGCGGTGCTATTGTTTTGTGTGAACATGTTTTCGGCGGAAGCACTCCCCTCAAAGCGCAGCGGGGAGTGCTGGAAATGAAAATATGTGGCCGTCGTTTCTCCGCAGACGTCTCATCACTTCAACAAATTGGCTTCAGTCGACTATTCGAGGTGCCTGCACGCGTCGGAACCTGGTTCCGATTTCGTCCGGTCTCATTAATCCATGCGAGGAATTGCAGTCCGCACACTTGCGTGTTTCGGTGAATCCCGCCACGTCGCTCATTCGTTAGAACACGCTGACAGCGTCGCCTGCCGTTCGAAGCTGACGTGGCGTGAATTCAGGTTTTCTATGTCGTTGTTGTGTTGGCCGACGTGGACGAATGAGCCCTCGACGGATCGAAGTTTCGGTCCGGCTGTTGCCAGTCTGTTTCGTCACGCAGCATCGCCCAGCAGCGTACCAACATGCGTCTGGACATCGCCA
>CAYZYB010000072.1:0-8900 GCA_964481505.1 uncultured Planctomycetaceae bacterium
ATTCTGTCGGTCGGCCAGTTCGCCGAGTTGCTCGTTTAGTTCTGTCACGTCTTCAGGGTCTCCTTCAAGGAGCAGTTCGTGAACCCTGAATGTTCGCCGGTTGACTCGCTGTTGCAGGGAGCGTAGCACACGGATTTCTGCCATCAGTTCTACCAGCGGCGGCTTTTTCTGTTTCTGCGACTTTTTCTGCTGTTGTTGCTGTCGCTGCTCGGACTTCATCTCCTGCATCTCTTTCTGAGTTGCTTTGATGAGTTCGTTGAGTGCTTCGATGATGTCGGTTTCCATGGATTGCGTGAGCGAACCGGTTTTTGTTTTTTGCAGTCGTGTCGTGACGCTGTTCATGTCTGCTTCGATGTCTTCGACAGCTACAACAATGGAAACCGACGTGCCGTCTTCTCGCAACAGCCCTGTGGTTTGGCTGCATTCGCGAGTGATGTCGGCCTGTTGCTGACTGAGTTCCCGGCATTGACTGATGGCGTTGTCGAGCCAGTCCGCGCGAGGTGTTGCGTCCAGGTCGACGGTGGTTTCGAAAACCTGAGTTTGCAAAGCCAGCAACCGCTGAAAACGGGCTTCCAACGCGGCAAGGATCATTTCCTTTTCTTCTTCGCGCAGTTGCTTCAGCGTCTTTTCGATTTCCTTAACGGCTTTCTGCAGCTGTGTGATGGCATTGTCCTGTTGGTCGACTGCATTATCACGTTTCTGCTTTTTTAATTGTTCGAGTGCTTCCTGCATGTACTGCTGAGCTTGTTCGATCTGTTCGCGACCTGGTGTGTTTTCCTGGTCGTCTGGTTTGTCGTTTTGCTGCGGGGAGTTTTGAGGCGAACCACTTTGCTGCTGGCTTTGTGGGTTGCCGGATTGGTTTGGCTTTCCGGATTCAGACGGTTTGCCCTGACTTTTGTCGTCAGACTGATTCGATTGCTCAGCTTTGGGAGACTGTGACTGCTTTGACTTCGAACCGTCGGTAGGTTCGCCATTCGCAGGTTTGTCATTCGCAGGTTTACCATCCGGATCATTGGAGTCCTTTGGTTCGCCACCGTCTTTGGTTGCCTTCTCAGTTTTGTCTGAATCTGTGCCCTTCGGCTTCTGTTGCTGTTCCTTTTTGTCGCCGTCGCTGCCTTTGTGGTCTTCCCCTGCGTTTTTGTCACCGCTCTTCTCACCGTTGCCGCTGTTTGATTCTGAGTTCCCGGTTTGTGTTTTGTCGTGCTGTTGGATGTCCTTCAGGACATCGCCGGTGTTGTCGAGGACTTTCTTTTGAGCGGGTGCGGCGTTGGATGGTGCTGTAGCGTTCTGTGCTGAGCTTCTTGCGCCTTTGGCTTCGCTCATGAGATTGCGCAGGTCTCGCTGGAGATTTTCCAAACGCTCGGCTTCTTTTTCGACGGAGCTGCGGCGATCTTCACTTTGCAGAAGTTTTAGCAAAGTCTGCAGACTTTTGGTGACATCGGTCTGGCGTTCACGAGCCGCTCCGAATTCCCCTTTCCCAAGGGTGCGAGCAATGATGTCGAGTTCCGATGCGATTGCATGTTCGCGTCCCTTGCTGATGGCGCGCCGGAGCAGTTCTGCGCGTTCCGGATCTTCGTGTCCGAGCATGTCGGCCATTTGCGACAGCAAACGCTCGAAGCGAGCATATCGCCCGCTGATGGCTTCCTGGTCGTTTCTTAGTCGTTCGTTGGCGGGAGTGGATTCGTCTGCCGTAACGTCGGTCAGACTGCAGGCGCCGCACAGAATGGTGGACAGCAGCAGGCATGTCTTGATGTTTCTTCCCATTTTCTGATCTCCCGTGACCTTGTCCGTTTGTCTCATTTTCCGCTGCGGTGTGTTGTCCTGTCCAGCGGCAATTGTTGTTCGTGATCAGAAGCCGAGGTTTTTGATCTGTTCTCGCTTGGTTTCGTCCAGAATTCGCTGCTGCTCTTCCAGAATGTTTTTTAGATCACCAAGTACTTCGTGAAATTCGGCCATGTCGCGAACGCTCTCGAGAATCTCCTTCAATTCCTCAACCATCTCCGCCACGTCGCTGTTGGCCTGTGACACCAGTTTCGCCGCCGGTTTGCCGGACGTCGCAGCGACCCGCAACTGACTCACAGAACGGTCCGCTTTCACCATCGAAGTGGTCGACACGGACTTCATCGGCACAACAATGGTGCGGCGCATTGTTTCTGCCAGTTGTTGTGGCGGAATGGCATTGTTAATGAGCTCCAGAACGATTTCGTCGAAGTTTTTAACGATCGCCAGCAATTCGTTGTTTTGACGACGCAGCACATCACCGCTGTGACTGGCGCAACTGGATAACCCGGCGCGATCCTCCGCGCTGATCTTTTGACCTTCCGGAACGGCTTCGATGCGGTCCGCGACTTCCTGGTGAAACGTCAAGTCGTTGCGAACGGATTCCAGCTTGCCAATGACTTCTTCGAATCGTCTTCGCAGCGTCAATTCGCGCGTGTAAAGCAGTGACAGCAATTCTTCGTTGCTGACGATACGGAAGGCGATGGGTTCGGCCTGTGCCTTATTCGGTTCGGGAATCGCGCAACCGTCGGTGGCCACTACTGTCAGCGACAGTGACTGCCCTTCGGACAGATCCAGCGCCTGCACGTCGAAGCGTTCGGAGGCGGGACCGCCGGTGCCTTCGAGATCGTACGTTAAGCCCGATTTGAAACTGTTGCGAAAGTTGCGCGGCCTCCATTGTGTTTCGTCGTCGACGATGAATTCGAATCCCGCAGATGCGACGCCGTAGTCGTCCTGAACCGTGCCTTCCATCGGGATGACCGCGCGGCGTGTGATCGCATTGCTGACGCCGACAGTTCGCACGGCGATGACTGGTGGCTTGTCGGCGATTCCCTGAATCCGCAGTGTTTCGGCTGTGGTGGAAACAATGTCGTCTTCATCATGAAGTGAGAATCGCAGCGACGTGTTTGATGGCAGCGGCAGTGCGGTGGCTTCTGTAATGTCGCCTGTTTCCTGACTCAGCACCACACGGAAGTTGGTCTGAAATGTAGAGCCGTCTGCTGATACCAGCGGCTGGCCGTCACTGAGCGATGCGGAGTAACCTTCGCGCGGAATCAGTTGAGCGGTTTCGCGGTTGCCGGTGAGCTCGAAGAAGTCGGTGGAGATCCGGACGTCCTGCAGTGGTTTATTGCACACCGCCTGAAAAACGAACTCCGTGCCAATCGGCAAAGACACTTCGCTGCCCAGAATCGGCACCCTCGTTTCGCGGGCGGTATTCCACCCCGTGTATTCCGGATAGCGACATTCAACCAGCATCGCATCGATGCTCGGCGGAGTGACAGATTCGATTCGAAGGGGAACCGGCGTTCGGAAATCTCCCGCAAGGACTTCGATCGAAACAGATTCCTGCAGGCGTGTCAGGATGAAACGAAAGTTACCGTCTGGTGTGGCGGCGACATAAGTTCTGCTGCGATTTCCATTCTCCCGAATCACATCGACTCGCACGCGTTCAGGAATCACCCACGGTTCGCCGAGTGATGACGTGCCATCGGGAACTGTCATTTCCAGTTCCAGATCCCCACCGCGCGGATGAAGGTAGGTCGGAGTCCCATCGATGTCCTGAAAGTTCAGGCGTCGATCTCCGGGTTGGGCGAGTACCGTGAAATCGAGTGCCGTTGTTCGCAGGTGGTAAGAATCGTCGCACTTCACAAAGGCACTGTACCACTGTTGTAACGATCCAGGTCTGGCAACGGCGGCCCCGGCGATGGATAGCGCCAATAGTCCGGCGATCCAGCCGCGTTTTTTGAGCGGTGCGACATCAAAAACATCATCAGCGTTCACACTGGATGCAAGGCTGGCCGTTTTGTTGACGGTGCGGCTCAGCATTCCGCCAACGTGTGGCCCGGAATCCGGATAGCCGCCCTGTCCTTCGACCGTTGTGATCAGGCGGTCCTGGAATTCCGGAAAGCGACGTTCCAGCAGCAGAGCCAAATCGCGATCTTTCGTTTTTCGAAGGAGCGGCTGGCCAATGTGACGGAACAGCATCCAGCATCCGGCAATCGCCATGACACCGAATAGAATCGATCGTAGCGCCGTCGGCAGTTCCAGTCGCTGCAATGCAAACCAGCCCGCATCGATTCCTGACGTCAGCCAAAAAACGATCGCTGCTGCAGACAGCACAAACAACAGTCCGGACAGCAACGAATAGTGCAGCAGTTGAGATCGCATGGAGGCGAGCAACTGAGCGACGGAATTCGGCAGGTTAACAGCCGTGCTTTTTTTCGGGAGACTGATGTTGGACATTGAAACGCAGTGAGGGCTCTTACGAACGGAAGCGATCAGCACACATCATCACTGATGGATGCTCACAATTCGCGGCAATACGATGACGTCTGCATTATCTCGACTTGTGGCGCATTTTGCGAGCCGAATGCCGGGACAGAATCAGGTTGCTGCGTTCTACAAACGTTTCCGCTGCTGCAGATGCGTCTTTATTTTTTCGAACGGTTGGCCATCAGTCCCCGCACAACGATCACGAGGCCAAAGATTATGCCGCCGACGGTCACAAGCCCCTGCCCGAAAGCCTGTCCCTGTCCTTGCGCGGTTTTCATATTAGGGGGCCCCATGACGGCGAGTTGTACCGCATTGGAGGCAACCGCAGCTCCCATGATCCCGAAGCCAATCATTGTCCGTTTTGACCAGTGGACATTTTTTGCAGAAGGTTTCTTTGTGTTTTTCCGGCCTGAAGATTTTTGGTTCTTTGCCCGTGGAGGCTTTCCGGAGGATTTGCGGGGAACGGTATCGCGATACGGATCATCGTAATCTTCTTCCGGGCTCACGGGCTTAGCACGCTTCTTTGCGGCGGTCTTCGGCCGACTCTTTGTCTTTACCGTCGCTTGTTCTTTGGGAACACGGATGGTCGTCTCACACTTCGGGCAGCGAATCTTTTTGCCGGCCGCAGTCGCCGGACATGCAAGCTGTTTGCCGCAATCTTCGCAGATGATTCGAATCTTTTCACCCATTGGTTTGCTCCATGTGCCGGCCGCGTGTGATTGTTCGATTAAGTGCAACTCTATGGATTTCCTGCTATCGCTGACACCCGCAGCCAGGCATGCCAATCAACGGGAAGCTCACGCCCTGCCCTGACAATTCCCAAAAGAAGGTCGGCGCCGCGTCGCCGCCGACTTCCTTCATCGTTGCGGCTTCGAAGATTCGGCCGTTGACAATTGTGTACGCGATCTTTTGCGAATCGCGAATTGCCTTTGTTGGATCGGCTCCGGGTTCCATTACGAGGATGTCGGCCAGCTTTCCGGTTTGTAGTGAACCAATGTCGTTGTCGAGTCCCAGGTATTTCGCGCCGTGCAATGTGCCGCTGCGAAGTGCCTGCATTGGAGTCATGCCACCCTGCACAAAGCTCCACAATTCCCAGTGCGTGCAGATACCGTTGAGTTGTCCGTGTCCGCCAGCCTGAACGAGTCCTCCATCGTCGACGACTTGTTTTGCGATCTCTGCGACGCGTATATGATTGTAGTCTTCCCTGGGAGATTTGTTTCTCCGTCGCGACCGTGGATTAAGGACATGTGGTGGGAGAAAACTCTTCAAGCGTGGATGCAGCCAAAGGTCGTCAACTTCGTACCAGAATTGTTCTCCGGAAATTCCGCCATAGGCCACGCATAAAGTCGGCGTATAACCGACGCCCGTGTTGCGCCAAAGATCCATGACGTCGTCGTAGGCCGTTTGTACGGGCAGCGTGTGTTCGATGCCCGTGTGCCCGTCGACGATCATCGTCATGTTGTGCATGAACGTAGACCCGCCTTCGGGGACGACCATCATGTTCAGTTTGCGAGCCGCCGCGACGACCTGCTGCCGCTGATCACGCCGCGGCTGGTTGTAGCTTTTGACCGAAAATGCTCCCACAGCCTGCATGCGTTTCAGATGGAACTCCGCATCTTCCAGGCTTTCGATTTCCGCTTTGAAGCTGCCAGCGGCTCCGTAAAGGATTGTGCCGGTCGAAAATGTGCGCGGGGCGGTGATCAGTCCGGCTTTGGTAAGTTCGCTGGCGGCGAAGATACTCTGCGTGTTGTTGGACGGATCGTGTATGGTCGTCACGCCGAAGGCTAATCGCGCGTAGTCGATCCAGTTCTGCTGCGGTGTCATGCCCTGAGTTGCCTGGGCACCGTGTGCGTGAGCGTCCACAAATCCTGGCAGGACGACTTGCCCGGTAATGTCCATGACTTCAAAATTCGGCGGGACTTCCACCTTGTCGCGCGGTCCGACTGCGACGATGCGATTGCGTTGCACAAGGATTGTGCCGTTGTCAATGACGCCGTCCGGTCCCATTGTCACGATGCGCCCACCAACCAACGCAATGTTTTTCGCTGGGGCCGCATAAGGAGCATTGAATCCAATATGGATGGCGGCTGCCGTCGGCTTCGGGGACTCGTCGGTGTCCTCGCCTTTTTCTGTCGTTGGTGGCGCAGTGAAGTCGCTGATGGTTGCTGTGTAAAGTTCCGGTCCCAATGACCAGTGAACCTGCCTGCCGTCGCCGGAAAAGTGAGGCCAGTCACCAGCCTGATCGCTGAGTTTACGAACGGGCAGGCCTTCGAACTTCGGTCCCACTTTGATCGGCTTGCCCGTGCTGACAAACGGTGCCAGGTAAACATGAAATCGTTCGACGAACGCAATCTGCGTTCCATCGGGACTCAGGCAATAATCTGTTGCCCACTGACTCGTGTAGTGCTTACGCTCTTCATTGCCACTCAAATCGACAGAATACAGCGTCAGGTTGTCACCATCTTTTTCGGACTTCGTGCGCTGCAGAAAAACGCGATCGCTTGCGGCGCCAAACTGAGGCTGTTGGCCGTTCTTCGAAATACGTTCCGGCTGCCCGCCTGCCGCATCAATGCGATAGATGCCAGGTTCGTGAGAATACAGCGGAGATCGCAGCATGCCGCCGCTTGTCTTTTGAAACACGATCGTCTTGCCATCCGGCGAAAACACGGGGTCGCGATAATGTCCCGGGCGAACAGTCACTGGACGGTTGGCCGCCGGATTGTCGACTGCCGCCACGCGAATACTGCCCAGCGCCCGATCGTTCCATGTGGTGTAAACGACATAGCGACCGTCACGCGAAAAGCTCGGGCAGAATTCGAATTCGTTTTTCCGCTGAGTGAGTCGCCGCAGTGATTGATCGGCCGGGGCAGACAGGTTTCGCAAATACAAATGCCCCAAAGCCTGAAAGACAACGTGCTTTCCGTCCGGCGAAGTTCTCACCCATCGCAGCATGCGCACGTCGAATTCGTTCGGTGCGACTTCAATGGGAGAACGCACGGCTTCAGTGATCGTCCGCGTGTCCTGAATTCGGAACGGGATGATTTGAGCCGTGCCGTCTTCGACATCGATGCGACGGATCTTACCCTTTGCCCACAGCACAATAGAACGCCCATCCGGCATCCATGCGAACGCCGGATAAACACCGTGAATGGCCCACGCTTCCTGCATGTCGCGTTCGAGTTCATCGTAGATCAGCCGCACGGCGCCGGATTCGATGTCGAACAAATGCAGCCCGGTTTTTGCACCTACGCGCCGCACAAACGCGATCGTTTTACCGTCCGGCGACGGCGTCGGTCGACAGGCTCCACCAGGGCCCGTGATGTAGGCTTCGGTTTCGCCCTTGTGAAGATCCAGACGCTTAATGACGTAGATTTGTTTGTTCGAATCTTTGTCGTACTGAAACGTGTCGCCCGGCGTCGTGTCCTGCGAATAATACAGGTAGCGACCATCAGGCGAATACGCGGGTTCGTTGACGTCTTTTTGATCGTTGGGGCGTTCTGTCAGCTGAACGCCGGTCATGGCTTTGGCATCAAACGCATCGCGGTGATACATCCACATTTCGCCAGCTCCCAAAGAACGACGACTGCTGAAGTGCTTGCGAGCTACCAGGTACTGATCGTCCGGAGACCACGCGGGGCCGTTAAGCAACCGGAAGTTTTCTTTGGTCACCTGCTGCACTTTGCCTGATTCGCGATGCATGACCCAGATGTTGTCGCCCGCTTTGCCGGGTTTGTCACCGTCAGAATTGCGGTCACTGGTGAAGGCGATCCACTGGCCATCATGACTGAACCGTGGCTGCATGTCCCACGCGATGCCGGACGTTAACGCTCGAGGAAAATTGCCGTTAGAACCGTCGACTCCTTCAATCGGCATCACATAAAGATCCCCCAGCAGATCGAAAATAATCTCCCGGCCATCCGGACTAACGTCTACCGTAACCCAAGTGGCTTCGTCCACATCGATCGGCTGTTCGTGCTGCGGTCCCGGCGGCGAATCAATCAGCCAGTCTTTATCGTCTTCGTCGTCTTTGCCTTCTCCCTTTTCTTTGTTTCCTGAAGGGGCGTCCTGAGCGACATTCGTCTTGTTGGCTTCGTCAGCTGCGCCGCTTCGGTTGACTGCGGGCAGATCATTCTCGTCACTACAGAACGCCGGGGTTCCGGCATTGATCAGCAGCAATGCGATGAGCAGTGCCGACGATGTGATAAGCGTTCGGGGAGAGAGTTGCTGCGTCGGCATGGTCATCGTGGTGGCTTCGCTGAAGTGATACGGCATGAAAGGAATTCACAACCGATCCATTTGGCTGGTTCTAGTAGTTCGGAGCGTCAGCGTAACAGGAAGCCTGTTGAAATTCACGGCTTAGAAGTCTCGTTCCCATGAGACTCAAGTAACAGCACATCGCTAATGGCCGAACGATGATCGGACAGCCACGACCAGCCCGGTTGCGTTGGCATAGTCGGCCCGCAAACGCGCCACGAACACCAGTAGGTCAGGCTGTGCCTGACAACACGCCAACCGTTTCGTCAGGCACAGTCTGACCTACGTTTACTTAGAAGTCTCGTTCCCATGAGACTCCAGTAACAGCACATCGCTAATGGCCGAACGATGATCGGACAGCCACGACCAGCCCG